>NZ_JBHJRX010000044.1:64179-79848 GCF_042268605.1 Streptomyces sp. NPDC056296
CCGGCGGGTGCCGGCCGCCCACTGGCGCGTTGCCTTGGCGTCAGACCTGCTCGGTCTGCTTGGCGGGCGCACCGCCGTCCGGTGCGGCTGCCACCTGGGCAGGCTCCGCCGCCGCCGTTGAGCCGGCGGGGGCTGGGCGGCGTACGAGGTCGGGTAGGACGGTGGCCAGGCCGATGATCGCCATGATCGCGCCGAGCCAGAGCGGTGCGCGCAGGCCCCAGGTGTCGATCACCACGGCGCCGATCGAGGAGCCGAGGATGATGCCGAGGGTAATGAAGGAGGAGTGCACCGTGTTGACCAGCGGGCCGGCGTTACCGGTGCGCTGGACGCGGGTCACCATGGCTGGGTTCATGGTGACGCCGACCAGGCCGATACCCATCATGCAGATGACGGCCAGCGTGGGCAGGTCGGCCAAGAGGGCGAAGCCGGTCAGGAACACTGCGTTCAGGGCGAGGCCGACGGTGAGCACCGGCACGGTGTGCCCGTCGGCGAAGCGGCCGACGACGTTGTTGCCGATGACGGTGGCGGCGCCGTAGGCGATCAGCAGCAGTGGGACGGTGCCCGTGGAGAAGCCGGTGACGTCGGTGAGGATGGGGTTGAAGTAGCTGAAAGCCGAGAAGGTGGCGCCGATGATGAGCGTGCTGCTGGACAGCACCAGCCACATCTTGGGCTTCTTGAAGACGCCGATCTCCTGGCGGAAGCCGCCGCCACCCTCCGCGCGCTCGATGCGGGGCACGCCGAACAGGGTGGCTGCGGCGGCAATCACGGTGATCAGGCCGATGGTCCAGAATGCCGCGCGCCAGCCGAAGCGCTCGCCGACCAGCGTGGAGAGGGGCAGGCCGAGCAGGGTGCCGAGCATGAGGCCGTTCATCGCCACGGCGATCGCGCGCCCGCGGATCTCGGGGCGGGTGATCTGTGCGCACATCGAGATGCCCACGCCGAAGAACGCCTGGGAGGCGATGCCGGTGATGATTCGCGCGGCCATCATCGTGCCGTAGCCGGTCGCGGTGGCGGCCAGCACGTTGCCGACCAGGAAGATGACGAACAGCACCATCAGTGCCGTCCGCGGCGGGAACTTCATGAGGGCCACGGTCAGGAACGGGCCGCCGGCCGCCATGGCCACGGCGAACGCGGTGATCAGGTAACCGATCTGAGGGATGGTCGCGTCCAGTCCTTCGGCCATCTGCGGCATCAGCCCGGCGACCACGAATTCACTGGTCACCATGGCGAAGATGCCGAGCGCCAGGACGTATACGGCACGAGGCACGGTTCGGTCTCCTTCGGGGGATCGCGCCGCCCGCCGGGGCGGCGTCTCGTCATGTTATGTATGGTTCAGTACAAAACTTGGTCATGCGTGGACCCAGCCGGGGCGGCGTAACCGTCAGCCGGTGAGCGCGTCCATGGTGATCTCGGCGATCGCCTCCAGCGAGGCCCGGTCGGCGCCGCCCTGGCTGGAGATGCGCATACCTCCGATCGCCGCGTTGATGAAGCGGGCCAGTGCTCCGGGGGCGCGGGATGAGGTGATGCTGCCGTCGCGTCGGCCCTCCTCGAGTACCGCGCTGAGCGCCGCCAGTCGACGGGTGGTGTCACGTTCCAGCATGTCGGCCGCCCGGGCATCCCGGGCGACCAGCTCGACCGTGGTGTTCACGGTCAGGCAGCCGAGGCCGCGTCCGTCCGCCCGGTGTTCCGTCTCGCCTTCGATCACCATGGCGAACAGGGTGCGGATGCGGTCGGCGGCGCTGAGCCGCACGTCCTCCAGGGCGGTCAGCTGGGCGGTCGTCATGGAGTCGATGTAGCGGGCCAGTGCACGCTCGAAGAGGTCGTGTTTGCTCTTGAAGGTGTTGTAGATGCTGCTACGCCCCAGTCCGGTGGCGTCGCACAGGTCCTGCGTGGAGGTGGCTTCGTAGCCCTTCTCCCAGAACGTACGCATCGCCGCGTCCAGGGCCCGTTCCTCGTCGAAGGTCCTCGGTCGGGCCATGCCCTGAGCTTAGCACGTTTTGGATCGACCCATCCAATAGTGGGGTGGCTCCGGACGGCCTCGACACGGTCACGGGGCGCCGGCCTGGTAGCGCGGCCCCAGCACGGCGCGCGGCGACCACGGCCGGCGCCCGGTGCGAAACATTGCATCCGCCCGGGCGATCGCCCCGGGCCGCAGCTCCTCGGTGCCGCCGAGCATCGACAGTCGCGTGGCCGAGTCGTCCCCCAGGTACAGCGAACTCAGGTCCCGCACCTCGATGCGCAGCTGCGCGGCGCGCCTGGTGCGCGTACAGGAGGCACCGTCCGGACCGCCCTCCAGCAGCCAGGTGCCTGCGGCGTACCCGTCCGCGTCGGTCACCTCCAGGACCAGTTCCGCCTCGACGCCGTAGGTACGGGCAGACAGGGCGCGGGGCGTGTCCAGGATGCGCAGCCACATGTAGTCGCTCAGGGCACTGACTCGCGCCGACCGCGGGTCGCCCAGCCACAGCGGGAGCAGGCTGTCAGGGGCGCGGTAGGGCAGGTGGACCGTGGTTACCCAGTCGGTCGACACTGCGAACCGGATCAGGGCCGCCTCGGCTTGTGGGGACACTGCGATCAGATCGCGTATCCACAGGGGCGACTGGGGCAGCATGGCCCCCCACCGCTCCTCGGAGCTGAAGCAGAGCAGTCCGTCAGCCTCGCCCGTCACCGGGTCCAGGTGGAGAGCGAAGAACGGTTCGGGCCGGCCGGACGCGGTTCCCGCGCGCTGCCCGGTGACCTCTTGCCACCACACCTCGTCCCTGCGCAGCGTGCCGGGCTGGACGGCGCGCAGCCGCTCGTAGACCGCAGGGGCGGCCTTCGAGTACTCCCGGGCGTCGACGAGCAGAACACCGGAGGTGTCGGTGGTCCGCCGCGGGTCCAGCCGGGACCGGTTGACGTCGATCTCGAACCAGGCCATCGCCGTAGCGGGACCGAACCCGTAACGGCCGTAGAGGGGGTACTGCGCGGCATCGAGGACGGCGACCGGCTCTCCGCGCTCAAAGGCGCCGCGGAGGTCCATCGCCACCATCCTGCTCAGCAGCCCGCGGCGGCGGTGCGTGCCGGCGACGCTCACCCTGGAGATTGCCGAAACGGGTAGGAAGGCGCCACCAGGCACTGTCAGTTCCTGGGCGGTGCTGCGGTACGTACCGACGCACCTGTCCATGTCGAAGGCGCCGATGAGTCGGTCCTGGGCGGCCGTCGATCGGATGGCGTCGACGCCGGCGTCGGTGTACGGGCGCAGGTATCCGTTGCCCCACGTTCGGGTCCAGCCGGGCAGGTCGTCCTCGGTGACGGAACGTATGTCGATCACCGCTGAATCGGTCATTGCTGCTCAACCTCCGGTCGTCGCCGAGGAGACGGCACGGCCACAGTGGGCCGTGCGCCTCACCGGCGAAGGGTCAGCGCCCTGTTGTGACGGACAGCGAATGGCGGAAGTAGTTCGACGGGTCCCAGCGGCCCTTGACTGCCTGCAGCTTGCGGTAGTTGCCCTTGTAGAACAGGGTGTGCCAGGGCAGGTCGGAACGGTTGTGGCGCGGATCGGCCATGTCCGTGTCGGGGTAGTTGATGTAGCAGCCGTCGGTCACGCCGTCGATCTCCGGAACGCCCCCGGTCTCCGCGAAGACGTCCTGGTACCAGTCCCGGATCCAGCGCATGTAGCGTGCGTCGTGCTTCGCGTCCGACCAGATGTTCTGGAAGATCACCTTGAAGACGGAGTCGCGCTGGGCGCTCGCCGTCGCGTGCGGCTCGACGCCGTTGATCCGCCCGCCGAAGGACAACAGGACCAGCGTCGTGTCCGGGTTGTCCAGCTCCGGGTCGGAAAGGAAGCGGTACAGGGAGGCGACCTGGTGGTCGGTGAAGTTCCGGCGGAAGTACGCCGACTTCAGTCCCACCCGCGCGATCGGGTTCGCGCCCACCGGGTCGGGGGCGCCGAGCATCCGCGCCGCCGCCAGCCACGGCAATTCGGTCGGCCGGAACTGGTTGGGCATGGCGGCCAGTTCCCCGCTGGGACGCTCCATCGGTACCGGCTCGATGCCCGTACCGTCGAGCAGTTCCTCCAGGTACGCGTCGAGCAGGGCGCGGGCGTCGGGTATCGTCGCGTCGATCTGGGTGTAGAGGCTCAGCCGGCCGAACCCCTTGGCGTTGACGTTGAACAGGCTGCTCAGGTGACGGTACCGGTCGTCCGGGCCGCTGTGCCGCTCGTGCCAGTCGCCGAAGTTCTTCAGCAGCCGGCCGAACGAGGACTCGTCGAGCTGCTCCCAAGGGAAGTCGAGGGCGCTGGTCCACACCCGGGAGGGAGGGTTGACCAGTTGGTCGCCGGGCCGGCGCCCGGTTGCATCCGGTGAGCGGAACCAGTACCGGACCGCCAACCCGAAGTTGCCACCGCCGCCACCAGTGTGGGCCCACCAGAGGTCGCGGTTGGGATCGTCCTCCTCGCGGGTGGCGACGACCGTACGCACCTTGCCACGCGCGTCCACGACGACCACTTGCACCGCGTAGAGGTGATCGACCACCAGGCCGTACGCCCGGGACAGCATGCCGTAGCCGCCGCCTGATACATGACCGCCGGCGCCGACGCTGTGGCAGACACCGCCGGGGATGGTGACGCCCCATCCCTTGTACAGCGCCTCGTACACGTTGTAGAGGCGGGCGCCGGCGTCCATGTAGAACGCCCGGAACTTAGGGTCGTAGCCGACGCCGGTCATCTCGGAGAAGTCCAAGATGACCTCCACCTCAGGGTTGCAGGTGAAGTCGGCCACGCAGTGGCCGCCGCTGCGGACCGACAGCCGCTTGCCGGAGCGGTACGCCTCGCGCAGGGCTCTTTCGGCGTCCGCTGCGGAGCGGATCATTTTTATGTACTCGGGACGGGCCACGAAGCGCTTGTTGATGCCAGTGGTCAGCAGTTCGTAGCGAGGGTCGCGAGGAGAGACGGTCGCGCCGGTGCCGGTGCCGGTGCCGGCGCCGGCACCGGCCGCCGCGGCGGCCGGCACCGCGGTGGCCGACAGTGCCGCGGTACCCACCGCGGCGGCACCACCCGCCAGAACGGATCGACGGCCAGGACGTGCAGAAGACATGGATTTCCCTCTTGGCTGGGGTGGGACGTTGATCGTGCCGGAGGCTCGGCCACGGGCCGAATGAGTGGCTGTACCGCGGCGACGGGGTCGGGACTGTTCCGCGCCTCTTCTCCCCGCGCTCCGCACGCTCGCCGTCTCCCGGGAGCGGGACCGGCCGGACCGGTGCGGACGGCGTACGCCCGTTGAGAGCGAGTCGCCGCGTAAACCGCCGAGGCCGGCCGGGGCACGGAACGACGCTAGAACGGCCGCGGCCGGCAATCCACTGATGACGCGAGTAGTCGACAGCTACTCACTCCTACCGGTGCGGGTAGAAAACGCTGGGAGCCGCGGTTTCGCCTTGAGGGCCGTTCTGAACCGACCCTATGGTCTTGCCGCACCGGGGTCCCGCGGCACTGCCGCCCCAGGCCCCGGTATTCGCCCCCGACACACCAAGGAAACGGGTCTGAGCGCATGGACATCGTCAGGAATCTCGAAGGCAGGACGGCTCTGGTCACCGGAGGCAACAGGGGGATCGGTGCGGCGATATCCCGCCGGCTCTGCGCGCACGGGGCCGACGTGGCGGTGACGTTCGCTCGGAACAAGGACCAGGCGGAGGAGGTGGCCGAGGAGATCCGCGCGGCGGGCCGTCGCGCCCTGGCCGTGGCCGCCGACGCCGCCGACCCGGAGGCCGTCCGCACGGCGGTTGACGCCGTCGCCAGCGAGTTCGGGCGCATCGACATCCTTGTCAACAACGCCGGCTACATGGACATGTCGATGCCGGCTTTGGAGGAGACGTCGCTGGAGGTTCTGGACCGCACGCTGGATGTGAACACCCGCGGCGCCTTCCTCACCGCCCAGGCCGCCGCCCGGCATATGGGGCAGGGGGGACGCATTGTCAACGTCAGCAGCTGTTTGGCCGCGCACGTCCCCGGCCCGGGCATGACGGCGTATGCCATGAGCAAGGCCGCCCTTTCCGGCCTCACCCTCGGACTGGCGCGCGACCTGGGGCCGCGCGGGATCACGGTGAACCAGGTCGCTCCTGGATCCATCGACACCGACATGAACCCGGCGGACGGCCCCGGCGCCGACTACCAGCGCTCGCAGAACGTCTTCGGCCGCTACGGAACGGCAGACGAGATCGCCCACACTGTTGCCTACCTCGTCTCGCCCGAGGCATCATTCGTCACCGGTGCCGCGATCGCGGTGGACGGCGGATCCAACCTCTGACCCACGCGCTCGTCGCCGATTACTCCGGGCCCGGTGGGCTGCGGCTCACCGAGGTCCCCGGCCCCGTTCCGGGGACCGACGACGTGCTGGTCCGGGTCGCCGCAGCCGCCCTCAACCCTGGCGAACTGCCGCAGGCTGGCAACGCCGCTGCCCCGGACGGCTCGGTCCCCGACTGCGACGCCGCCGGCACGGTTGAGGAGCCCACCGCCTCGGGAGCCGGCCCCGGCGCCGGTACTCGTGTCGTCACCTGGAGCTGGGCCGGTGGCTGGGTGGAGCTGCGCGCTGTGCACGTCGACGAACTCGCGGCGCTCCCGGACAAGGTCGACTTCGTGCGGGCCGCAGCGCTGCCCGGACAACGGGTCGCCGTCACCGGCGCGTCGGGCGGGGACGGCCACTTCGCCGTGTAACTCGCCCGTCTCCAGGGCGCCGAGGTGGACGCTGTCGTCGGCGACACGGCACGAGAAGCGGGTCTGGTGGAGCTGCTGGGCGCGGATCAAGTGGTCACGAGCGCCGCGCGGATCGGCGGCCCGGTCGGCTTCCTGCTCGACAACGTCGGCGGCCCGCTGCTCGGGGAACTCCTCGGCGGCATGGTCGAGGACAGGACGGGTGGTCTTCATCGGGGCGCGAGATGCCGCTGGCGCCCTACCAGCTGGTCGAGAAGCGGCTGATCCTCGTCGGCATCCAGGCCGGTGGCCGTACAGGCGCCGACCGCGCCCATCCGGCCCGGCCGCAGGGCGAGGGACGACTGCGGGTGACCGTGGGCCGGGAGGTCGACTGGTGGTCCGCCGGCCAGGCGGCACAGGACGTCGTCGCCCGCCGCGTCCGCGGCAAGGCGGTGCTGACCCTTTCCTGAACCGTCCGCCCCCGTCCCGTCATCCACCGTTTATCGAAGCGCGTCGCCAAACTCTCGGCGGCGCGCTCTCGCTGTGTTCCGCACCACAGGATTCGAGCGGCAATCTACTCATCCGAGTAGTCAAGTAGTGGGTCAATGACCCGAGTTATCAGTGGTCACTCCCAGGACTGGCTGATTAGCTATCTCCCAGAGCTTCGAGAACGAATCGTGAATCTGCCGACCGCGGGAGAAGCCAGGCGTTTCTCTGGCCCGGTTGCCGAGTGAATCGAGGGCCCGTGTCCACGACCGTCTACTCCAACGCACCCCGAATCGACATCCCGGAGCCGGCCGCCGACGCCGTCGATCTGCGCTCGGCCATGCGCCTGTTCCCGACCGGCGTCGCCCTTCTGTGCGCCGGTAGCGGCGAGCGGGCCGTGGGAATGACCATCAACGCGCTGATGTCGGTCTCGCTGACACCGCCCCGCATCCTGGTCAGCGTCCTGAACACGGCCCGCGCCCATCCCGTCCTGTGCGACAGTCACTCCTTCGCTCTCCACCTCCTCAGCGACCGGCAAGCGGCGACGGCCGGACTGTTCGCCTCCCGGGACAAGCCGCTCGGTACGGCCCTGGAGGCCGCCGTCGAGCGGGACGTACTGCCGGTCGCCCTGGCCACGCTGCGGTGCTCCGTCGAACAGATCGTCCAGGCCGGGGACCACAGCCTTTTCCTCGCCCACGTGGACTCGATCGGACACGGTGCGGACGACGGTGAACCGCTGGTATTCCACCGCGGAATTATCGGTACGAAATTCAAGTGAGGTGTGCCTTGTCCGTCCTTCCTGAAGGAATTCCCACCGCATCGATACACGCGGTCGGCGAGATGTCTCAGCCCCTCCCGCCCGGGGCGAATGTCAGCATGTTCCTCCCCCGCGACATCTATGGCATCGTGCGGCCCCGCACGGTCGAGGAAGTACGCGAGACCGTCCGTGCCTTCGCCCGGACCGAAGGCGGTCCCCGGCTCCAGGCCCTGAGCACCGGCCGCAACTGGGGCCTCGGCTCCCGTGAACCGGCCCGGGACTCCGTCGTCACCATGGAACTCCAGGGCCTCGACGCGATCCGCGACCTCGACGTCGAGGGCGGCTGGGCGATCGTGGAACCGGGCGTCACCCAACTGCGCCTGGCCGAGCTGCTCGACGGCACCGACCGGATGCTCAACGTCACCGCTTCATCCGGGCACACCAGCGTGCTGGGCAACATAGTTGACCGGGGGGTCGGCCTTCGCCGGCAGCGCACCCTGGATTTGGCCGGACTCGAAGTCATACTCCCTGACGGTGAGTTGCTGCGCGTCGGCTGGTGGCCGCACGGCGAACACCCAAGCGCGGTCAACCCGCAGGGTCTCGGCCCTTCGCCGCTGGCCCTGTTCACTCAGTCCGACCTCGGCATCGTCACGGCGGGCGTCGTACGGCTGCTGCCCCGCCCCGAAGCCCAGTGCGTTCTGCGCCTCGGGTTCGACAGCGGCCGGCTGGCGGAGGCCATTGACGAGCTGCGGCGCTGGACGGCGCAGGGACTCGTCTCCGGGGTGTTGAAGGTCTACGACACCGTCTCCACCCAGTCCTACGGCGGCCTCGCGGACGAGTACCTGGCCCACCTGTGCGTCAGCGGCACCGAGCGGTCCGTGGCCGCTGTCAGCCGGGTTCTCGGCGAAGAGGCCGAGGTGAGCGGGCTGTTCACCCGGGTCCTGCGCTCGGACGAGCATCCAGCCGCGGACGACGACATGGTCGCACAGGCGGTCGAGCGGCTTTACGCGGGCGACCCCTCGCGCAACGAGACGATGCTCCGCTCCGCCGTCGGCCAGGACGCGGACCAGGTCGACACTGAGGGCGGCGGATGGATCTTCTTCCTCCCACTGATCCCCTTCACCGGCCGCGCCGTCGCCCGCGCCCAAGAGCTCTTGGCCCAGGTCCACGCCGAGACCGGTGTCCGGGCCGGTTCCACCATCAACGCCCTGGACGCGGACGTGGTCGATCTCGTGGTCTCCTTCCGCTTCCCGCGCACCGAGTCGGACGCCCAGCGTGCGCACCGCGCGCTCGACCGGACCTACGAACTGTTCGCCGAGGCCGGCTTCCACCCTTACCGCCTCGACTCCGACCATCACCAGTGGGTGGACCGGCTCTCCGGCGACCCCGCCGCACGGGCCCTCGTCCGCCGGCTGAAGCAGACCCTCGACCCCCGCCTGGTCATCGCACCCGGCCGGTATGCCTGAACCGCCACCCCACTGGAGGACAACGTGACTATCACAGAGCAGCGCCACTTCCAGGAGGCCGAGGTCCCCGGCACCGCGGAGGCGATACTGCGGCAGGCCCGCGAGGCGGTGCCGTACCTGCAGAGGCGGGCCACGGACATCGAGGCGGGCCGCAGGCTGCCCGAGGACGTCGTCGCCCTGCTCCGCCGCAGCGGCGTCTTCCGCGCCGCCGTATCGAAGGACCGCGGCGGACCGGAACTCACCTCCATGCAGCAGACCGAGCTCATCGAGACACTGGCCACCGGCGACGTCTCGACCGCTTGGTGCGCCATGATCGGCATGGACTCGGGCATCTACGCGGGCTATCTGGAGGATGCCGCCGTCCAGGAGTTCTACGGCGACCTGGACACCCCGAACTCCGGCTGGATCCACCCGCAGGGCCGCGCCGAACGCGTGCCGGGCGGCTACCAGGTGTCGGGACACTGGCGGTTCGGCAGCGGCTCCGCCCACTGCGAGGTGCTCGTGGCGGGCTGCCAGGTCTTTCGGGACGGCGCGCCGGAGACCGACCCCGTCACCGGGGACCCGGTGCACTGGCGCGTGATGGTGGCCCGTCCTCGGCAGTACGAGATCGTGGACACCTGGTACACCACGGGACTCGCCGGCAGCGGCAGCTGCGACTACAAGGTGACCGATCTCTTCGTCCCCGAGGAGCACTCCTTCTCCTTCCGGGTGCCGCGGCGCACCGGCCCGCTGCACGCTACCCCCGACGCGATCCTGCGCAAGATGTCCGGCATACCCCTGGGGATGGCGCGGGCGGCCATCGACCACGTGCGGGACCTCGCGCACACCCGCGTCGACCGGGAGAGTGGAACGCCCTGGACCGCGATCCCACGGGTGCAGACGACCCTCGCTACAGCGGAGATGGAGCTGGCCGCGGCACGCGCCGCCGTCTACACCAGCCTGGAGGAGCAGTGGGCCGCCCTCGAACGGGGCGACCAGACCACCGCACGGCAGCGTACCGCCACCGCCCTGGCCCGCTACCACGCCTTCCGTACCGCGCGGAGCATCGTGTCCTCCCTGTTCGACCTGGTCGGCGGCTCCTCCATCTACCGCGACAGGTCCCCGCTGGACCGCTGGCTGCGCGACGCCCACACCATGCGCCAGCACGCCGTGGCCCAGGACTCGATCCTGGAGCTGACCGGACAGGTGCTGCTGGGAGGCGAGTCCCGCAGCCCCTTCTTCTGAGGACCACCGGCACCGCAGGTCCTCCCAGGCGCCAAGAGATCCCAAAGGACGAAACCGTGTCGCACAGCACTACCTCCCCGACGAACGGCTCCGACCACCAACATGACCACGAACACCCTCAGCAACCGTCCCGGGACGTCCTCCACGTCCCGGCGGGCCAAGGCCGGTCCGTGTGGCTCAGCGGTGACGCCTACACGGTGAAGCTGACCCACGAGGAGTCCGGCGGTTCCCTGACCTTCATCGAGGCGTCGGTTCCCCCCGGAGGAGGGCCTCCGCTGCACATCCACGCCGACGCGGACGAAGCGTTCTACCTGCTCTCCGGTGAGCTGGACATCACGGCCGGCGGGCGCACCTACGAGGTACGCCCCGGAGACTTCGTCTTCATCCCGAAGGGCACCGCTCACCGGTTCCGCAACAACGGCATCCACACCGCGCGCCAGCTGCTGCTGTTCACCCCGTCGGGAGTCGACCGCTTCTTCCTGGAGGCGGGCGCGCCGCCGGTTCCGGGCACCCCGCCGCCGCCCCCCGGGGCCGAGGACCTGCCCCGGGTCGTCGAGATCGGCGAGCGCCACCATCTGTACCAGGCCGTGGAGGTGCCCCGGTGAGCACCCGACTGCTTCCCCCGAACCCGGTCGTCGACACCCCCGTTCCGGCGGCCCCGGCTACCGGGCAGGCCGTTGAGGCCCGGTACTCCTGGCGAGACCTGGACGCGGCGCAGCAGCCCGAGTACCCCGACACCGAGGCTCTGCGCGCAGTGATCGCGGACCTCGAGTCGTATCCGCCGCTCGTCTTCGCGGGCGAGTGCGACCAGCTGCGCGCCCGGATGGCGGCCGTCGCCAAGGGAGAGGCGTTCCTCCTCCAGGGTGGCGACTGCGCCGAGGCCTTCGACGCCGTGTCCGCGGACCACATCCGCAACAAGCTGAAGACCCTGCTCCAGATGGGCGCCGTCCTCACGTACGCCGCCTCCGTGCCCGTGGTGAAGGTCGGCCGGATCGCCGGCCAGTACTCCAAGCCGCGCTCCAAGCCGACCGAGACCCGCGACGGCGTGACGCTGCCGACCTACCGCGGCGACTCCGTCAACGGCTTCGACTTCACCGAAGCGGCCCGGATCCCGGACCCCGAGCGGCTCAAGCGCATGTACCACGCGTCGGCGTCCACGCTGAACCTGGTGCGCGCCTTCACCACCGGCGGCTACGCCGACCTGCGCCAGGTGCACGCCTGGAACCAGGACTTCGTGAAGTCCTCGCCCTCCGGCCAGCGCTACGAGCAGCTCGCCCGGGAGATCGACCAGGCGCTGAACTTCATGCACGCCTGCGGCACGGACCCGGAGGAGTTCAAGACCGTCGAGTTCTTCTCCTCGCACGAGGCGCTGCTGCTCGACTACGAGTCGGCGCTCACCCGCGTCGACTCGCGCACGGGGCAGCTGTACGACGTCTCCGGGCACATGGTGTGGATCGGTGAGCGCACCCGGCAGCTGGACCACGCGCACATCGAGTTCGCCTCGCGGATCCGCAACCCGATCGGCATCAAGCTCGGCCCGACGACGACGGCCGAGGAGGCGCTGCAGTACATCGAGCGCCTGGACCCGGAGCGCGAGCCCGGCCGGCTGACCTTCATCGTCCGCATGGGCGCGGACAAGATCCGCGACAAGCTCCCCGAGCTGGTGGAGAAGGTCACCGCGTCCGGCGCGACCGTCGCCTGGATCACCGATCCGATGCACGGCAACACCTACGAGGCGGCCTCCGGCCACAAGACCCGCCGCTTCGACGACGTGCTCGACGAGGTCAAGGGCTTCTTCGAGGTCCACAAGTCGCTCGGCACCCACCCGGGCGGCATCCACGTGGAGCTGACCGGCGACGACGTCACCGAGTGTGTGGGCGGCGGCGACGAGATCTTCGTCGACGACCTGCACCAGCGCTACGAGACGGCCTGCGACCCGCGGCTCAACCGCAGCCAGTCGCTCGACCTGGCGTTCCTTATCGCGGAGATGGGCTTCGCGTCCCGCAGCCCTCGCCCGGTGTCCGATCAGCCGGGGAGCCGAACATGACGGTGCGAGCCATCCGCGGCGCCATCCAGGTGGAGCGGGACGAGCCCAGCGTGCTGCGCGGCCAGGTCAGCATGCTGCTCAAGGAGGTCATGGCAGCCAACGACCTGGTGCCCGACGACCTCGTCAGCGTCGTGTTCACCGCCACGTCCGACCTGGTCAGCGCCTTCCCTGCGGAGGCCGCGCGGGAACTCGGCCTGGTCGACGTCCCCTTGATGTGCGCACGAGAACTCGACGTGGAGGGCGCCCTGCCTCGAATCGTGCGCATCCTGGCACACGTCGAAAGCGACAAAGAACGAGCCGGCATCCGCCACGTTTACCTCGGCGGCGCCGCCGTGCTCCGCAAGGATCTCGCTCAGCGGGCCGCCACCGGCCCGTCGGAGAGGGGGAACCGGTGATCCGTACCCTGGCCGTCGTCGGGACCGGACTGATCGGCACGTCGATCGGTCTGGCGATGAGCCGCCGCGGCACCACGGTCCATCTCGTGGACCGGGACACGTCGGCGGCCCGGACCGCCGCGGCACTCGGAGCGGGCGTCACTACCGACCCCACCGGGCCGGTCGACCTCGCGGTGATCGCCGTTCCGCCGCGCGCGGTCGCCGACGTCCTCGCCGCACAGCACGCACGTGGACTTGCCCGGAGCTACACCGACGTGGCGAGCGTTAAGGCGCTCCCCGCCCGGCAGGTCGGCACCGTCCTTGCAGATCCCTCCTGCTATGTGGGTGGCCACCCCATGGCCGGACGCGAGCAGTCCGGGCCGCTGGCGGCCCGCGCCGACCTTTTCGACGGGCGCCCGTGGGTCCTCACCCCCTCGTCCCAGACCTCGCAGAGCGCTCTCAACCACGCACTCGAACTGGTTGCCCTGTGCGGGGCGGTCCCGCTCGTCATGGACAGTGAGATGCACGACCAGGCCGTGGCCCTGACCTCGCACGCGCCGCACATGGTGGCAAGCCTGATGGCCGCCCGCCTGCAACACGGCCCGCCCGAGGCGCTCCGGCTCGTCGGCCAGGGGCTGCGCGACGCCACCCGCATCGCGGGCGGTGACCCCCAGCTGTGGGCCGACATCCTGCGTAGCAACGCCGCCCCGGTCGCCCGGGTCCTGAGAGAACTGGCGAACGACTTGACGGCGCTGCTCACCGCGCTGGAGGACGTGGCGGGGAACGAAGGGTCACAGGACCCCGTCGCGGGAGCCCTGGTCGACCTGCTGGAGCGCGGAGCCGAGGGACTGCACGTCGTCCGGCCCGCGCGCGTCCAGCGCTCTGCCGCCGGGCCCACGGTCCGGGTGACCCTGGGGGGCACCCCAGGCGAACTCGTCCGGCTACTCGACACCGTCACCGAACATGGTGTCCGCACCGAGGACGTCACCACGTGTGTCGACCCAGTCCAGGACCTCATGACGGCCGAGCTCACCGTCCCGCACGTCATCGCCGGGCAGTTGCGCCGTCGGCTGAGCGAACAGGGCTGGCAGGTCGAGGGAGCGGCCGGCCGCCTCGCCCGCCACCCGCTGCCGCAGTCCTCCCACGTCGACGACCTGTGGGAACAGGAGGTCCTGCCCTCGCAGCGCGTGGCCTCACTGCCCAGCGTGTCGTAGGACCGGCATGTCCCGAAAAATCGAGGGGATACGACCATGACCACAGTCCAAGTCCCGGCCCCGGCGCTGCTCGCGCGTATTCCGGGTTCGAAGAGTCTCACCAACCGTGCGGTGCTGCTCGCCGCCGCGGCCCGCGGCACCAGCAGGGTGCGGGCTCCTCTCGTCAGTGACGACACGGTCGCCTTCCGGGACGCACTGACGGCCTGTGGCAGCCGGGTGCGCAGCAGCCCCCTGGCCGAGTACTGGGAGGTGACCGGCACCGGGGGTGGGCCGACCGGCCGGGCACGCCTGTGGTGCGCGGACGCGGGCACAGCGGCCCGGTTCCTGCCCCCGTACGCCGCCACCGGTCACGGCACCTTTCTCCTCGACGGCTCCTCGCAACTACGGGCCCATCCCCAGGGACCCCTGCTGGAGGCGTTGCGTGGTCTCGGCGCAACGATCGAGGCAGGCCCCGGCGACGGGCTCCCGCTGCTCGTCCGCGCGGACGGCCTGACCGGAGGTCAGCTGGTCGTGGACTCGTCGCTGAGCAGTCAGTACCTCAGCGGGCTGCTGATGGCCGCGCCACTCATGGACCACGGACTGACCGTCCAGCCCGAGGCCCTGGTCAGCAGCCCTTACGTCTCCATGACGGTAGCCATGATGCGCCGCTTCGGGGCTAGCGTCGAGGAGCGCGCGGACGGCGGCCTCCGGGTCGAGCCGGGCGGATACACGCCGGCCGATCTGGTGGTCGAGCCGGACGCGTCCACGGCCTCGTACGTCTTCGCCGCCGCGGCAGTCACGGGACGCACCATCACCGTCCCGGGACTCGCCGCGGGCAGCCTACAAGGCGACCTGCGGTTCGTGGAGGTGCTGGAGAAGGCCGGGGCCCGGGTCTCCGTGACCGCCGACGCGACGAGCGTGACAGGCACCGGCCGCCTGCGCGGAGGCTTCACCGTCGACATGGGCGAGATCTCGGACACCTTTATGACCCTGGCTGCGATCGCCCCACTCGCGGATGCGCCCATCACGGTCCACGGCATCGCACACGCCAGGTGGAAGGAGTCCGACCGGATCGCGGCCGTCGCCCGCAACCTGCGCGCCTGCGGCATCGACACCGAACAGGGCCGCGACTGGATCACCGTCCGGCCGGGCGAGCCGCGCCCGGCACGCATTCCCTGTCACCGTGACCACCGCATCGCGATGGCGTTCGCCGTGCTCGGTCTCGCCAGGCCGGGAACGGTCACGCTGGACGACCCGCGCTGCGTGGCCAAGACGTTCCCCGGCTTCCACGAGGAGATGCGACGACTCTTCCCGGCATACGAGCTGCCCGACGCCGTCGGCCGGGCCGCCGGTGAGGACCGGTGGGCGTGTTGAGCAGGTTGCGCTGGCTGACCGCGGGGGAGTCCCACGGTCCCGCACTCGTCGCGACGCTGGAGGGCCTGCCCGCCGGCGTACCGATCACCA
>NZ_JBHJRX010000045.1:0-13397 GCF_042268605.1 Streptomyces sp. NPDC056296
ACGATCTTCTGGCCGTAGACCTCGCCCAGCGCGCCGCCGAAGACGGTGAAGTCCTGGGAGAAGACGGCGACGGGGCGGCCGTCGACGGTGCCGTAGCCGGTGACGACGCCGTCGCCGTAGGGGCGGTTGGCGTCGAGACCGAAGTTGGTGGAGCGGTGCCGGGCGAACTCGTCCAGCTCGACGAAGGACCCCTCGTCGAGGAGGAGGTCGATGCGCTCACGGGCCGTCAGCTTGCCCTTGGCGTGCTGCTTCTCGACGGCGCGTTCCGAACCGGCGTGCGTCGCTTCCTCGATACGGCGCCTGAGGTCCGCGAGCTTGCCCGCGGTCGTGTGGATGTCGGGCTGCTGCTCTTCCGGCTCGGACATCGGGATGCGGCTCCCTGCCTGCTCAAAAGGGGGGACGGTTACTCGTTCGTAGAGTAGTAGGGGGCCTTCCGTTCGGCAGTGCGGTGTTTCCCACACCTAGTGTGGGTTGCATGACGCCCCGAGATGCCTCTGACTCCCCGGACAACCGGTGGTCCGACCTGGACCGGCCGCCCCTCAACACCACGGCCCTGCGCCGGGGGCTGGTGCGGGAGGGAGGGCTGTGGCGGCAGGTGGACGTGGTGCAGCGCACCGGCTCCACCAACTCCGATCTGGTGGCCCGTGCCGCCGAGGGGAAGCTGGACGAGGGGGTCGTCCTCGTCGCCGAGGAGCAGAGCGCCGCGCGTGGCCGCCTTGACCGGCAGTGGACGGCACCGGCCCGCTCCGGGCTCTTCTTCTCCGTACTGCTGCGGCCCGCCGAGGTGCCGGTGACCCGCTGGGGCTGGCTGCCGCTGCTCACCGGCGTCGCGGTGGCGACGGGGCTGTCCCGGGCGGCGGGTGTCGATACGGCCCTGAAGTGGCCCAACGACCTGCTGGTGACGGTCGGCGACGAGGAGCGCAAGGCGGGCGGCATCCTCGCCGAGCGGGCCGGGGACGACGGGGTCGTCATCGGCGTGGGCGTCAACGTCACCCTCCGGGCCGACGAACTCCCGGTGCCGCGGGCCGGGTCCCTGGCGCTGGCCGGGGCCGTGAACACCGACCGGGATCCGCTGCTGCGGGGGGTACTGCGGTCGCTGGAGGACTGGTACGGGCGGTGGCGGGCGGCCGAGGGCGACCCGGCGGCCAGCGGGCTGCAGGAGACGTACGCGGCGGGGTGCGCGACGCTCGGGCGGGTGGTGCGAGCGGAGCTTCCGGGGGACCGGTCGATCGTGGGGGAGGCGGTGGCCGTGGACGGGGACGGGAGGCTCGTGCTGGCCACCGAGGCGGGGGTGCAGGAGCCGGTGGGGGCGGGGGACATCGTGCACCTGCGGTCGGCGTGAGTGCGCCCACTCGCGCGGCGGGCCGCCGCCGGCGGCTCGCCGGGAGTGAGCTGGGGCACACCTGACGTAAAGTTGGGGCCGGTCGAACCTGACCGCAGCAGATCGGAAGGGCAGCAGGCGTGACCGTCGACGACACGGGCTCCGGCGCGGACGGGGGCGGCCGGGTGGACCCCGAGCCCGACCCGGAGTCCGCCGACTCCGGCGAGGACCCGCTCGCGCTGCGCCTCGAAGGGCTCATTCTGGGCGCCGAGCGCCGCTACACCCCCTTCCAGGCCGCCCGCAGTGCGGGTGTCTCCATGGAGCTGGCCTCCCGTTTCTGGCGGGCCATGGGCTTCGCCGACATCGGCCAGGCCAAGGCGCTCACCGAGGCGGACGTCCTCGCGCTGCGGCGCCTGGCCGGTCTGGTGGAGGCGGGGCTGCTCAGCGAGGCCATGGCCGTTCAGGTGGCCCGGTCCACCGGGCAGACCACCGCCCGGTTGGCCGAGTGGCAGATCGACTCCTTCCTGGAGGGTCTGACCGAGCCCCCGGAGCCCGGGATGACGCGCACCGAGGTGACGTATCCCATCGTCGAGCTGCTCCTGCCCGAGCTGCAGGAGTTCCTCGTCTACGTCTGGCGGCGCCAGCTCGCCGCCTCGGCCGGCCGGGTCGTCCAGGCCGGTGACGACGAGGAGATGGTGGACCGGCGTCTCGCGGTCGGCTTCGCGGACCTGGTCGGCTTCACCCGGCTGACCCGCCGGATGGAGGAGGAGGAGCTCGGCGAGCTGGTCGAGGCCTTCGAGACCACCTGCGCCGACCTGGTGGCCGCACGCGGCGGCCGGCTGATCAAGACCCTCGGCGACGAGGTGCTCTACGCCGCGGACGACGCCGGAACGGCCGCCGAGATCGCGCTGCGTCTCATCGAGACGATGGCGAACGACGAGACCATGCCGGAACTGCGCGTCGGCATCGCCTTCGGCACGGTGACCACCCGGATGGGCGACGTCTTCGGCACGACCGTCAACCTGGCCTCCCGGCTCACCTCGATAGCCCCCAAGGACGCCGTCCTCGTCGACTCCGCCTTCGCGCAGGAGCTGATCCGTACGCGCGACGCCCCGGCCTCGGAGGCGACGGCCGCCGAGGAGGCCGCCGCCGCCGAGAAGGAGGGCGAGGAGCCGCCGGCGTACCGCTTCGGGCTCCAGCCGATGTGGCAGCGGCCGGTGCGCGGTCTCGGCGTGGTGGAGCCGTGGCTGCTCACGCGGCGGGGCGACGGCGGGGAGTCGTAGGGCCTGCCGGTGCCCGTCAGCCGTCGCCGTCGAGCAGGTCCACGCACAGGCCGATGACCGGCACGCACAGACCCGGAGGGTCCGGCTCCGGCGCCGGGGCGGGCGCGGGCGGGGTGCTGCGGTCCGGGGGCGGGGCGGTCGTGGGGCGCGGTGCGGGGGTGTCCGGCCGCGGTGGCTGCGGAGAGCCCGGAGGCGGTGGCGGCTGCGGGGTGTGAGCGGGCGGCGGAGCCTTGTCGTCCGTGTTCGCGGAGTCCGGGACGGTCGTCGCGGAGGGGAGCGCGGCCGAGGTGCGGCTCGCGAACGGCCCCGGACCCGGTATGAGCCCCGGTCCCGGGGAGCCGCTCAGACCGCCCATGGCCGAAGTCGCCGACGGGCTCACCTCGGGCGGACCGGCGGTGCTCGCGGCGGCGGGCGTCGTCGCCGGGTCCGACGCGGTGCCCCGGCCCCCTCCCGTTCCCCCGCCCGTCTCCACGCGCGGCCCGGCCTCGGCGCCGTATCCGTCCACGTCGCCGCCGCCGGGCTCGGGCAGCAGGCGTACGAGGCTCAGGGCGCCGGCCGCCAGTGCGAGGCCGCTGGCGGCGAGTACCGCCTTGCGGGGGCGGGCCCTGCGGTGCCGGCCACGGGTGCCCCCACGATTTCCCCACGGGTGTCGCGACTTCGTCGGTGTGCCGGTCGTGCCGGTCGTCGTCATGTTCCCTCCCCGGTGCGCACGCGCCCCCGCTGCGCCGTGGCGGGGCGACGCTATGGGCTGCCGCGGGCCGGGACACGGCGGTCGGCTGGATGTCACCCGAACGGGTAAGCGGGCGGGGAGGGGCGAGCGGGTGCGTCCGGCCTTTCGCCGAGAGGGGCCGCCTGCGATGATCGGGTGGTCGACTTGTTAACACGCGTTAACCGGAGGGTGTCATGAGCGAGGAGCGGTTCGGAGAGTTCGTCCTGGTGCGGCGGCACGGGGACGGACATGTCGCGGAGCTCGCGCTCGACCGGCCGAAGGCCATGAACGCCGTCTCCACCGCGATGGCCCGGTCCGTCGGGGCGGCGTGCGCGGCGCTGGGCGAGGACCGGAGCGTACGGGTGGTGGTGCTGACCTCGACCCACGAGCGCGCGTTCTGCGTCGGCGCCGACCTCAAGGAGCGCAACTCCTTCACCGACGCCGACCTGCTGCGGCAGCGGCCGGTGACGCGGGGGGCGTACACCGCGGTGCTGGAGCTGCCGGTGCCGACGGTCGCGGCCGTGCACGGGTTCGCGCTGGGCGGCGGCTTCGAGCTGGCGCTGTCGTGCGACGTGATCGTGGCCGACCGCACGGCGGTGGTGGGACTGCCCGAGGTGTCGGTCGGGGTGATTCCGGGCGGCGGCGGTACGCAGCTGCTGCCGCGCCGGGTGGGGGCGGCGCGCGCCGCCGAGCTGGTGTTCACGGCGCGGCGGGTGGCGGCCGCGGAGGCGCGCGAGCTGGGGCTGGTGGACCAGCTGGTGGACGAGGGCCGGGACCGGGAGGAGGCGCTGGACCTCGCCTCCCGGATGGCCGCGAACTCACCCGTGGGGCTGCGGGCGGCCAAGCGGGCGCTGCGGCTCGGGCACGGTCTTGACCTGCGGGCCGGGCTGGAGGTCGAGGACGCGGCGTGGCGGTCGGTGGCGTTCTCGGGGGACCGGGCCGAGGGGGTGGCGGCGTTCAACGAGAAGCGGGCGCCGCGGTGGCCGGGGGAGTAGCCCGGCTGGTCCGTCTCCCCGGCTGTCCGGTGTCCGCATCGCAGGTGGGCGCCCCCGTTCGCACCGCTTGAGTCCCGTTTCGACCTGAATCTCCCTAGCCTGGAGTGATGGGTGACGACAGGCGGCTCGCGGCCGTGGTGGCACTGGCGCAGGGCATGGCCGCCGCGCACAGCTCGCGTGAGGCATGGCGGGCGGCGGCCGTCGGTGCGTGCCTGGCGCTGGGCGGCAGCTTCGCCGCGCTGTCGGTGTGGGAGCGCGAGCTGGGCCGGCTCCGGGTCCTCGTGAACGTCGGCCGCCGGGCCGAGGGCGAGGAGGAGTTCCCGGAGGACGAGTCCTATCCGGTGCACCAGTTCGCGGAGATCACCGAGTTTCTGCACGAGCGCTGGGCGGGCGGCGGTGAGCCCGACGCCTGGGTCGAGACGGCCGAGGGCCCCGCCGCCGGGCGTCCCGGGTACGTCCACCAGCGCGTCGCCGCCCTGCGCCGCCGGGGACGCGGCTGCTGCGTGGTCGCGCCGATCGTGCTGCACGGCCGCGCCTGGGGCGAGCTGTACGTGGCCCGTCCGGTGGGCGAACGGGTCTTCGCGCGGCCCGACGCCGACTTCGCCACCGTGCTGGCCTCGGTCGTCGCCGCCGGTATCGCCCAGACCGAGCGGCTGGAGGAGGTCCGGCGCCTCGCGTACACCGACGCGCTCACCGGGCTGGCCAACCGCCGCGCCGTCGACACGGCACTGGACGAGGCCGTCGAACGGCACCGCGAGGAGGACGTCGTCGTCAGTCTCGTCGTATGCGATCTGAACGGCCTCAAGCAGGTGAACGACACACACGGGCACGCCGTGGGCGACCGGCTCCTGGAGCGTTTCGGGTCGGTGCTGTCGCTGTGCGGGGCGATGCTGCCGGGGGCGCTCGCCGCGCGGCTCGGCGGGGACGAGTTCTGTCTGCTCGCGGTCGGGCCGTCCGCCGACGAGGTGGTCAAGGCGGCCGAGGAGCTGTGCCGTCGCGCGGCCGAGCTGGAGCTGGGTGACGGCGTGGCCTGCGGGGTCGCGTCCACGGAGGATCCCGTAGGCCCCGTGCGCTCCGCCCGCAGGCTCTTCCGGCTCGCCGACGCCGCCCAGTACCGGGCCAAGGCCGAACGTTCCGCCGGGCCGGTCGTCGCCGGCCGGGAGGGGCCCGACGACCCCGTCGTGCGGCTCGCGGACGAGCCGTCGCGGGAGGAGGGCGGGGAGCGTCGGCGGTTCCGCGGGCGGCACTCGCCGTGACCCGGCGCCGGTAAGGGGCGCAACCGGCGCGCATCCGTGACGTATCCCCTCGTGACATCATCGAATTCAGTGCGTACGCTCCTGAATATGGATATGCACAGTGTGGTGGTGGGGACCACCGGAGTCACCGCGTCCGACGTCCTCGCCGTGGCGCGGGACGGCGCCCGGGTCGAGCTCTCCGGCGAAGCGGTGGCCGCCCTGGCCGCGGCCCGCCAGATCGTGGACGCGCTGGCCGCCAAGCCGGACCCCGTGTACGGCGTGAGCACCGGTTTCGGCGCCCTGGCGACCCGGCACATCAGCCCCGACCTGCGGGCTCAGCTGCAGCGCAACATCGTCCGCTCGCACGCCGCCGGGATGGGCCCGCGCGTCGAGCGCGAGGTGGTCCGGGCGCTGATGTTCCTGCGGCTGAAGACCGTCTGCTCCGGGCACACCGGCGTCCGCCCAGAGGTCGCGCAGACCATGGCCGACGTGCTCAACGCCCAGATCACCCCGGTCGTGCACGAGTACGGCTCCCTCGGCTGCTCCGGCGACCTCGCCCCGCTCTCGCACTGCGCGCTCACCCTCATGGGCGAGGGCGACGCCGAGGGCCCCGACGGCACCGTACGGCCGGCCGGCGAGCTGCTCGCCGAGCACGGGATCGCCCCCGTCGAGCTGCGCGAGAAGGAGGGCCTCGCCCTCCTCAACGGCACCGACGGCATGCTCGGCATGCTGGTCATGGCCCTCGCCGATCTCGACACCCTCTACAAGTCCGCCGACATCACCGCCGCGCTGACCATGGAGGCACTGCTCGGCACCGACAAGGTGCTCGCCCCCGAGCTGCACGCCATCCGCCCGCACCCCGGGCAGGCCGCCAGCGCCGCCAACATGGCCGCCGTGCTCGAGGGCTCCGGCCTCACCGGGCACCATCAGGACGACGCCCCCCGCGTCCAGGACGCCTACTCGGTGCGCTGCGCCCCGCAGGTCGCCGGGGCCGGACGCGACACCATGGCGCACGCGGGCCTGGTCGCCGAGCGTGAGCTGGCGGCGGCCGTGGACAACCCCGTGGTCCTCCCCGACGGACGCGTGGAGTCCAACGGCAACTTCCACGGCGCCCCGGTCGCCTACGTGCTCGACTTCCTCGCCGTCGCCGTCGCCGACCTCGGCTCCATTGCCGAGCGGCGCACCGACCGGCTCCTCGACAAGAACCGCAGCCACGGCCTGCCGCCGTTCCTCGCCGACGACGCGGGCGTCGACTCCGGTCTGATGATCGCCCAGTACACGCAGGCCGCCCTGGTCAGCGAGTTGAAGCGGCTCGCCGTACCGGCCTCCGCGG
Source organism: Streptomyces sp. NPDC056296 (assembly GCF_042268605.1). Taxonomy (NCBI): domain Bacteria; kingdom Bacillati; phylum Actinomycetota; class Actinomycetes; order Kitasatosporales; family Streptomycetaceae; genus Streptomyces; species Streptomyces sp. NPDC056296. The sequence goes on from NZ_JBHJRX010000045.1 coordinate 6,877, forward strand.
ACTCGATCCCGTCCTCCGCGATGCAGGAGGACCACGTCTCCATGGGCTGGTCGGCGGCGCGCAAGCTGCGCACGGCCGTCGACAACCTCACCCGGGTGATCGCCGTCGAGCTGTACGCCGCCACCCGCGCGATCCAGCTCCGCGAGGGGCTCACCCCCGCCCCGGCCTCGCGGGCCGTCATCGACGCCGCACGGGCGGCCGGTGTCGAGGGTCCAGGACCGGACCGGTTCCTGGCGCCCGATCTCGCCGCGGCGGACGCGTTCGTACGCGCCGGGCACCTGGTCACGGCCGCGGAGAAGGTCACCGGGCCGCTGCGGTAGGGCCTCATCCGCCGGACGGGCCCTGGTCGAGCCGGCGAAGTCAGAGGGGCCCTGTCGGGAGGACGGGGCCCCTCTGCGCTGTCACCGGAGGGCCGGCAGCCCTCGAACGGTCAAAAGAGCCAAAAGAACGTCAAGCGCTGTCAAAAATCAAGGCGTTCCCGGCGCACCGAATACCCGACGAACCCGGCGCCGAGACCGAGGCAGAGGGCGCCGCCGACGACGTACGGCGTGCTGTCGAAGCTTCCGGTGTCGGCCAGGCGGGCGGAGCCCTCACCGGTGGCCGCCGCGCCCGTGGACGCGACTCTGGCCTGCTCGGTGACCTGCGGAGACGGGCTCGCGGAGGCGGCCTTGAGTACCGGTGTGTCGGGTGTCGCGTTCGCGGACGGGACGAACCACAGGGCGCACAGCAGGCCGCCCGCGGCGGCGGCGGTCAGCAACGGTCGGCGAGCGGATGACACGGAATATCGATCCCCTTGTGGCGCTGGCGAATTGGCCGTGTGGGCAGATGTTAGTGAAAGTCGCGGGTCACAGGAAAGTCACGGGAGCGGTCGGCCTTACGCTCCGGGCATGAGTACTCCAGAGACATCACGTTTTGTACGGATTCGCGTCGAGCTCGTTCTCGAGATCGACGACGAGGAGGCCGTCACCGGGGCCGCGCTGCAGTCGCTCGCCGACGACGCCGACCTGCCCGAGGCGGAAAGGGTCCACGCCGAGCGTGCTGTGACGGAGGACACCGCGGAGGCCCTCGCCCACCTCGTGGACCCGTTCGACCTGGTCAGTGCGGTGCCCGGAGTCGAGCTCCAGCAGGCCTCCTGGAGCAGCGAGCAGATCGACTACGACCCCGATTCGCCCGAGTGGGACCTGGACGAGGAAGATAGCGACGAGAACGACCCGGAAGACGATGAAATGACGGTCGGCTGACGCAGTGCGGGGAAAAACGTGACCCCGGGCGGCAACCGTCACCCGGGGTTTCGTCGTCTCAAGGGGCGCACTGACCGACCCCGCACTGCCCCCGCCTCCGCGGCAAACGTGGTATGCCCCACACCCGCGAGCGATGTGGAACGGGACGAACCGGTCGTAGCGTTGAAGTTCTTGACGGGGAATCTCGGGGTTTCCGGACTCGGCAACGATGGAGAAGCGTGTGATGACGGACGGTAAGCGGCGCAAGGGTCTGGCGGCCGCGTCCGCACTGCTCGGCGGTGTGCTGGTGCTCTCGGCATGTTCCAGTGGCGACGCCGACACCTCCGGGAGCGGGGACGGCAGGACCTCGCAGGCCGAGGCCGACGAGGCGGCGGCCAAGAAGTCGTCCGAAGCCCAGATCAAGATCACGCCCAAGGACAACTCGGACAACGCCTCCATCAACAACTCCGCCGGCGTCACCGTGAGCAAGGGCACGCTCACCGAGGTGAAGATGACCGCCTCCGACGGCACCGAGGTCAGCGGCGAGATATCCGCGGACAAGACCAGCTGGAAGCCCAGCGGTCAGCTGGAGCGGGCCACCACCTACAAGCTGACGGCGACCGCGAAGGACTCCGAGGGCCGCGCCGCCCACGAGAACGCGTCGTTCACCACGGTCTCCCAGAAGAACAGCTTCATCGGCACCTTCACCCCGGACGACGGCAAGACCGTCGGCGTCGGCATGCCGGTGTCGATCAACTTCGACAAGGAGATCACCGACAAGGCCGCCGTCCAGAAGGGCATCACGGTCAACACCAGCAGCGGCCAGGAGGTCGCCTGCCACTGGTTCAGCACCCAGCGCATGGACTGCCGCCCGGAGAACTACTGGCAGGAGGGCTCGACCGTCACCCTCAAGCTGGCGCTCGACGGGGTCGAGGGCGCCGACGGCGTCTACGGCGTCCAGCAGAAGTCGGTCACCTTCAAGATCGGCCGCAACCAGGTCTCGTACGTCGACGCGAAGACCAAGCAGATGAAGATCACGCAGGACGGCAAGACCGTCAAGACGATCCCGATCTCCGCCGGCTCCCCCGAGAACAAGACCTACGAAGGCCAGATGGTGATCTCCGAGAAGTTCGAGGAGACCCGGATGGACGGCTCGACGGTCGGCTTCACCGACGACGACGGCAAGGGCGAGTACGACATCAAGGACGTGCCCCACGCCATGCGCCTGAGCACCTCCGGCACCTTCATCCACGGCAACTACTGGAGCAAGGGCATCTTCGGCAACGCCAACACCAGCCACGGCTGCGTCGGTCTGGCCGACACCCAGGGCGCCGACGACCCGAACACGCCGGGCGCGTGGTTCTACAACAACTCGATCATCGGTGACGTGGTCGTCGTCCAGAACACCGGTGACAAGACCATCGCCCCGGACAACGGCCTCAACGGCTGGAACATGGACTGGGCCCAGTGGAAGGCGGGTTCGGCGGTCTGACGCCGAACGCACCGCGGCATACCGCGACTTCGCTTCATCCGACGCCCGTCGCCCCTCATCGGGGCGGCGGGCGTCCGTCGCTCAACACGACTGACACGTAACGGAGTTCGCGCGAACGCGTAACGCCGGACGGCGATCTCGTAACAGTTGGCAGGCGGTTTCCCGACCGTCCCCGCAGTCGCCGTTCGCGGTCTTGAGCGGCTGATCTTCCCTCGGCATACTCCGACTTCCGGGGGAGCACGCGCGTGCGAGACCACCCCCGGCCGGGTGAACGGGGAATTCTCCCGGTACTTCCGCAAGGGGGAACTTTGCGCAGACAAGTGAAAAAGGCCGGCGCGGCCACGGTCGCCACGGCCGCGGCCGTGGCCCTCGCGGCGGGCATGACCGGCCCGGCAGCGGCGGACGGGGCACGGACGGCGGACGGGGACCGTACGGCGGCCTCGGCGCGGGCCGAGACCGCCCGGACCGGTGCTCCGCGGGCCGCCTCCGGCACGGCCAGGCACCACGTCACGCTGATCACCGGCGACCGGGTCGCCGTCGACGCCAAGGGCCGAGTCGTCGGCCTGGAGCGGGCCGAGGGCCGCGAGCACATACCCGTCCAGATCCGCCGAGCCGGCGGGCACACCCTCGTCGTCCCGGCCGACGCCGCCCGCCTGGTCGCCACCGGCAGACTGGACCGGCGCCTCTTCGACATCACCGAGCTGAACAAGGCCACCACCCGCAAGGCCCAGAAGAAGGGCCTGAAGGTCATCGTCGGCTACCGGGGCAGCGCGCGGGCCACCAAGGCCGACGTCCGCGACGCGGGCACCCTCCGCCGCGCCCTCACCTCCCTGAACGCCGACGCCGTACAGACCCCGCACGAGAACGCGCCCGAGCTGTGGGACGCGGTGACCAACGGAGAGAAGACCGCCTCCGGCATCGCGCACGTCTGGCTCGACGGCGTCCGCACGGCCAGCCTCGACAAGTCCGTCCCGCAGATCGGCGCCCCCAAGGCATGGGCCGCCGGCTACGACGGCAAGGGCGTCAAGATTGCCGTACTGGACACCGGCGTCGACACCACCCACCCCGATCTGAAGAACCAGGTCGTCGCGTCCAAGAACTTCTCCGTCTCGCCCGACGCCACCGACAAGTACGGTCACGGCACCCACGTCGCCTCCATCGCCGCCGGCACCGGCGCGAAGGCGGGCGCCACGTACAAGGGCGTGGCCCCCGGCGCCAAGCTGCTCAACGGCAAGGTGCTCAGCGACGACGGCTTCGGCGACGACTCCGGCATCCTCGCCGGCATGGAGTGGGCGGCCGCGCAGGGCGCCGACGTCATCAACCTCAGCCTGGGTGGCGGCGACACCCCGGAGATCGACCCGCTGGAAGCCGAGGTCAACAGGCTCTCCGCGGAGAAGGGCATCCTCTTCGCCATCGCCGCCGGCAACGACGGCGAGTTCGGCGACCGTACCGTCGGCTCCCCGGGCAGCGCCGCCGCCGCACTGACCGTCGGCGCGGTCGACGACGGGGACAAGCTCGCCTCCTTCTCCAGCACCGGCCCCGGCCTCGACGGCGCGATCAAGCCCGACGTGACCGCGCCCGGCGTCGACATCACCGCCGCCTCCGCCAAGGGCAGCCTCATCGCCCGCGAGGAGGGCGAGAAGCCCGCCGGATACGTCACCATCTCCGGTACGTCCATGGCGACCCCGCACGTCGCGGGCGCCGCGGCCCTCCTCAAGCAGCAGCACCCCGACTGGACGTACGCCGAGCTGAAGGGCGCGCTGACGGGATCGGCGAAGGGCGGCAAGTACACGCCCTTCCAGCAGGGCTCGGGCCGTATCCAGGTCGACAAGGCGGTCAAACAGACCGTGATCGCCGACCCGGTGTCGGCCACCTTCGGCACCCAGCAGTGGCCGCACGCCGACGACAAGCCGGTCACCAAGCAGGTGACCTACCGCAACCTCGGCACCAAGGCCGTCACGCTGAAGCTCACGTCGACCGCCACCGACCCCAAGGGCAAGGCGGCCCCCGCCGGCTTCTTCAAGCTGGGCGCCGGCTCGGTCACCGTCCCGGCGGGCGGCAAGGCCTCCGTGGCCCTCACCGCCGACACCAGGCTCGGCGGCACGGTGGACGGCGCCTACTCGGCGTACGTCACGGCGACCGGCGGCGGGCAGACCGTCCGCACGGCCGCCGCCGTGGAGCGCGAGGTGGAGTCGTACGACGTCACGCTGAAGGCCCTCGGCCGCGACGGCAAACCCACCGCGAACTACGAGACCGACCTGACCGGCGTCTCCGGCCTCGCCACGGACGCCTGGTTCACCCCGTACGAGGCCGACGGCACCGTCACCGTGCGTGTGCCCAAGGGCACCTACATCCTCAACTCCTCGATCCGCGTGAGCGACGACCCGGAGAAGTGGAAGGGCGCCGACTGGATCGCGCAGCCGAAGCTCGACGTCACGAAGAAGACCGCCGTCACCCTCGACGCGCGCACCGCGAAGCCGGTGAACATCACCGTGCCGGACAAGGCAGCGAAGCCCGAGTTCGCCTCCGCGGACTTCACGGTGGAGGCGGGCGGCAACAGCTACAGCTACGGCTGGTGGCTGGACTCCTACGCGGGCCTGCGCACCAAGCACCTCGGCCCGCGGATCACCGACGGCTCGGTCAGCCAGCAGTGGGACGGCCACTGGACCAAGGGCGCCAAGGAGCAGTACGACACCGTCGCCGGCGGCACGGTCAAGCAGCTCGCCACCGGCTACACCCGGCACTACAAGGCGGGCGAACTGGCCACCCTCAAGGCCGGCCTCGGCGCCTCCGCGAGCGGCAAGAAGGGCGCCGTCTCCGCGACCGGCTGGCTGCCCGGCGGCATCGGCGCCTCCTCGATCGGCATCGAGCAGCGTCTGCCCGGCACCCGCACCCTGCACCTGTCCACCGGGAGCGGCGTGACGTGGGAGCTCGGCTTCGAGCAGTACGGAGGCCGGGACGCCGACGGCTTCCCGGTCGTCGAGGCCGGCTACACGCTCGGCACCCCGCAGCGCTACAAGGCGGGCAAGAACTACTCGGCGACCTTCAACACCGCCGTCTTCGGCCCGCGCCTCAACGCCGACTTCGGCCTCCACCGGGACGGCAACACCATCACCGGCACGGTCCCGCTCTTCGCCGACGGCAAGGGCCACGCCGGCTCCTCGGCCTTCACCTCGGTCGCCACCACGCTCTACCGCAACGGCACCAAGGTCGGCTCCCACAAGGACCCGCTGTTCGGCGAGGGCGAGTTCAAGGTGCCCTCCGGTGACGCCCGGTACCGGCTGACGACGTCGGTCAAGCGTTCCGCCAAGGTCGCCGCGGCCTCCAGCCGCATCGACGCCAGCTGGACGTTCCGCTCCAAGAACACGGCCGAACGCACCGAGTTGCCCGCGTCCACCGCCCGCTTCGCCGCGGCCACCGGCCTGGACAGCAAGGTCACGGCCGGCAAGACGGTCACCGTCCCGGTCACCGTCGAGGGCGCCGCCGCGGGCCGCAACCTCAAGTCCCTCACGGTGCACGTGTCGTACGACCACGGCAAGACCTGGAAGAAGGTCACCGTGAAGAAGGGCAAGGTCGGCGTCAGGAACCCGGCGAAGGGGAAGTCCCTCTCCTTCCGCGCCACGATCGTCGACAAGAAGAAGAACGAGTCGGTGATCTCGATCTACGACGCGTACTACGGCAAGTAGGTCCTCCACGAGCGGCCTGGGCGGAGACCACGGGGGCCCGGCAAGGCATCAACAACACCCCAGCGAGCACCCCCACCCCCCTCCCCCGCCTGCTCTCTTTTTCTCTGTCTCTCCCTCAGCACC
>NZ_JBHJRX010000045.1:13407-79111 GCF_042268605.1 Streptomyces sp. NPDC056296
GAAGCAAGGATGGGAAAAAAGAAAAAGAAGGGGGGGGGGGTTGGGATCGAAGAGGGGGAAAAGGAAAAGGGGTCCCCCAAAGAGCGGCCTACCGGGACCCCGTGGTCCCCGGCCAGGCCGTCACAACCGCCGTGACGCGCGCTCCTGCCACGGTCCTCAGCATGCGTGCTTCTCGGCGGTCTTCCGCGGATCGCCCGCCAGTATGTGGGCCGCGAGTCGCCGTACCTGCTCTTCCACGGGCCGGCCGCGCTCGACGAACAACTCGTATCCGTAGAAGTCCGTACGCTCGCCCGGTTCCCGGACCTGGTGGAACTCGACGTCAACGCCCTCAGGGCTGGTGATCTCCTCGGGGAGATCAGGCTCCGCACGTCGCGGCGAGACGCTACTGAGGACGCAGCCCCAGCGTTCGAACCAGCCGCTTTCCGAAAGGGCCTGGTCGAGAAGCCGGGCAATGGTGTCCACCGGCTCTTCCCAGCCGCGGTCCGCTGCGGCCCGCGCGAGTTCGGCCTCGTACTGGGCGGCATCGAAGCGGAAGTCCGGGGGTACGGCAGTGCTGTCGCTGGTGTTCTCCCAGTCGTCCCAGATCACCCAATCGCCCTCCCGGCGCATGGCGACGTACAGGGCACCGCAGCAGCCGGCCGTGCAGGTCGGCTCGGTGATCATGATCCGGCGAGTCTCCTCCGTGACCGCCAGCGGCCGGCTCTCGGCCGGCCCCGTCCAGCGTCGGCAACTGTCCGCCACCCCTTCCGGGTGGATCTCCTTCAGGACGTCGACGCCGTCGATCAGGGGCCGCACCTCCGCCCAGGGATCCGCCGCCCAGTCGTCCGGAATCCGGTGCCGCAAAGTCAAGGTACTGATCGCCGGCTGATCCATCATCCCCACATGATCGGTCGACACCGCGTAGCCGCATACGCATTTTCTCGCCGTGACCGATCGGCACCGGCGGGCGAGGACGACGCCGGCACGGCTCTGTCACGTCGGCAGCGAAGCCGCCGCGTCCGTCCCCCAGCTCGCCAGCAGGCGCAGCGCCTCCGCCGCCGGGGAGCCCGGCTCGGCGTGGTACGTGACGAACGCCTGCTCGTCGTCGTCGACCAGGCGGAACGTCTCGAAGGACAGGGTCAGGTCACCGACCAGCGGGTGCCGCATCCGTTTGACGCCGTAGGACTTCTCCTTGACGTCGTGCGTGGCCCACAGCCGCCGGAACTCCTCGCTCTTCACGGACAGCTCGCCGACCAGGGTGGACAGCCGCGGGTCGTCCGGGTGCCGGCCCGCGTCCATGCGCAGGAAGCTGACCATGTCGTGCGCCTTCTGGTCCCAGTCCACGAACAGGTCCCGGTAGTCCGGGTTCAGGAAGACCAGCCGCGCCCAGTTCCGCTCCTGGGCCGGCAGCTTGCCCCAGTCGCCGAAGAGGGCCGCCGCCATCCGGTTCCAGGCGAGGATCTCCGACCGCCGGCCGGTCACGTACGCCGGGACCGTGTCGATCGACTCCAGCAGCTGGAGCAGCGCCACCCGCACCGGCTGCTGCGCTCGCGCCGCCGCTGCCGAGCGCCGTCGCTGCTGCTGCGGCTTGGCCAGGTGCGTCAGGTGCGCCTGTTCGGCGTCGGACAGCCTGAGCGCGCGGGCGATCGCGTCGAGGACCTCCGCCGACACGTTCCGCCCGTTGCCCTGCTCCAGGCGCGTGTAGTACGCCACGGACACCCCGGCCAGCTGCGCCAGCTCCTCCCGCCGCAGCCCCGGCACCCGGCGGTGCCGCCCGTACGACGGCAGTCCCACGTCCTCCGGCTTCAGCCGGGCCCGCCGGGTGCGCAGGAACTCGCTCAGTTCGGCACGCCGGTCCAGCTGTCCATCCATGCACTCCAGTATTGCCTGTCGTATTCCCCGTCGTACGCACGAGAGCCTGTCCCCGTCAGTGGTACGCACGCTGGTCGTAGGCAAAGCCGTGGTCTGGGTGGATGCCCACCGCGGCGGCAGGGTGGAGACATCCCACCGAAGACCAGTCACCGAAGACCAGTCACCGAAGACCAGTCACCGAAGACCAGTCACCGAAGACCAGCCACGAGGAACCCGGAGAACCCGGCATGACCACTGTCGCCGCATACGCCGCACCCGCCGCCAAGGCTCCGCTGGAGCGGACCACCATCGAGCGGCGCGAGGTGCGCGAGCACGACGTCCTGATCGACATCAAGTTCGCCGGCATCTGCCACTCCGACATCCACCAGGTCCAGGAGGGCTGGGGCGAGGCCATCTTCCCGATGGTCCCCGGCCACGAGATCGCGGGCATCGTCTCCGAGGTCGGCCCCGGCGTCACCAAGTTCGCCGTCGGCGACCGGGTGGGCGTCGGCTGCATGGTCGACTCCTGCCGCGAGTGCGCCAACTGCGAGGCCGGCCTGGAGCAGTACTGCACCGGCGGCAACGTGATGACCTACAACGGCGTCGGCAAGGACGGGGAGCCGACCTACGGCGGCTACTCCGAGAAGGTCGTCGTCGACGAGAACTTCGTCCTCGGCATCCCCGAGGGCATCGCGCTGGACGAGGCCGCGCCCCTGCTGTGCGCCGGCATCACCACGTACTCCCCGCTCCGGCGCTGGAACGCCGGCCCCGGCAAGAAGGTCGCCGTCGTCGGCCTGGGCGGTCTCGGCCACATGGCCGTCAAGATCGCGCACGCGCTCGGCGCCGAGGTGACGGTGCTGTCGCAGTCCCTGCGCAAGAAGGACGACGGCCTGAAGCTGGGCGCCGACCACTACTACGCGACCAGCGACCCGGCCACCTTCGAGGAGCTGGCCGGCACCTTCGACCTGATCGTCTCCACGGTCTCCGCCCCGCTCGACCTCGGCGCCTACCTGGGGCTGCTGAAGACGGAGGGTGCCCTGGCCAACGTCGGTGCCCCCGAGGAGCCGGTCTCCCTCAACCTGTTCGCACTGCTCGGTGGCGGCAAGTCCCTCTCCGGGTCCATGATCGGCGGCATCCGGGAGACCCAGGAGATGCTGGACTTCTGCGCCGAGCACGGCATCGGCGCCGAGATCGAGCTGATCGCCGCGTCCGAGGTCAACGCGGCGTACGAGCGGGTCCTGGCGAGCGACGTGCGGTACCGCTTCGTGATCGACACGGCGACGATCTGACCGGCCGGAAAGTCTCTCCGGGATTCCCTCCCGAGAAACTTCCGGGAATTCTTCCCCGGCCTGTCACACGGCCGCGCCGCCCCGGGTCATACCGCCGTAGACACACACGGCGGACGCCCGGACGGGCAGGAACCAGACAGCTGTCGACCTGTCCGTCCGGGCGCCAGGACTCCCGGGAGCAGTCATGACCTACCCCTCGTCCCCCACCACCCCCCTCCTCGTCACCGGCGGCACGGGCACCCTGGGCGGCCACGTCGTCCCGCTGCTGCGGGCGGCGGGCCACGAGGTACGGGTCCTCACCCGTCGCCCCCGCCCCGCCGCGGACGGCGTCTCCTACGTCACCGGCGACCTCCTCACCGGTGAGGGTGTCGAGGCCGCCGTCGACGGCGTGCACACCGTCCTGCACCTGGCGGGCGGCCCGAAGGGCGACGACGAGGCGACCCGCACGCTGGTGCGCGCCGCCTCGCGCGCGGACGTACGGCACCTCGTGTACATCTCGGTCGTGGGCGCGGACAGCGTGCCGCTGGCGTGGCTGCGCACCAAGCTGGACTCGGAGCGGGCGATCGCGGACTCGGGCATCGGGTGGACGGTGCTGCGGGCGGCACAGTTCCACGAGCTGACCCTGACGATGATCGAGAAGATGGCCAAGCTGCCGGTCCTGCCCGTGCCGGGCGGCCTGCGTCTCCAGCCGGTCGACTCCCGCGAGGTCGCCGCCCGCCTGGCCGAGCTGACCCTCGCGGCGCCCGTCGGCCGGGTCCCCGACATGACCGGCCCCGAGGTCCACGACCTGGCCGCCCTGACCCGCCCGTACCTCGCCCTGCACGCCCGGCGCCGCCGTCCGCACCTGCCGGTCCGCATCCCGGGCAAGGCCGGCCGGGCCTACCGCGCCGGGGCGAACCTCACGCTGGAGGGGGCGCGGGTGGGCCGGCGGACGTGGGAGGAGTTCCTGTCGGAGCGGGCCGGACGCGGGACGGCGACGGCTGACGCGCGCCGCCCGTGAGCCCGGTGCCGCCCTGGTGGGACGGTCAGCGGCGCCGCAGCGACGCGTCCAGCAGCGCGGGCGGGGTGTCGAACTTCTCCTGCGCGGCCAGGTCGGTGCCGGGAGCCACGATCGCGTCGACGGCGTCGAGTACATCGGCGGACAGCACGGTGTCGGCGGCGGCGAGCTGCGCGTGCAGGTGATCCAGGGTGCGGGGGCCGATGAGCGCGCCGGTCACGGCGGGGTGCGCGGTCACGAAGCCGAGCGCGAGCTGGATCATGGTCAGGCCGGCCTCGTCGGCGACCGTGGCCAGCCGCTCGACGGCGTCGAGCCTGGCCCGGTTGGCGGGCAGGGAGGTGTCGAAGCGCTCCGGGAGGATCACCGACCGGTGGGTGGCGATCTCCCGGCCCGCACGCACCGCGCCCGACAGCCATCCCGACGCCAGCGGGCTCCACACCAGCACACCGAGCCCGTACTCCTCGGCCACGGGCAGCACATGGCTCTCGATCCCGCGCTGCAGGACGGAGTAGCTGGGCTGCTCGGTGACGTACCGGCTCAGGTGGTGTTCGTGGGCGGCCCACTGGGCCTGCACGATGCGGTAGGCGGGGAAGGTCGAGGAGCCGAAGTAGCGGACCTTGCCCGCGCGCTGGAGGTCGGTCAGGGCAGACAGCGTCTCCTCGTCGCTGGTGGCCGGGTCCCAACGGTGGACCTGGTAGAGGTCGACGTGGTCGACACCGAGGCGGCGCAGGCTGTTGTCCAGCTCGGTCACCAGCCAGCGGCGCGAGGCGCCCCGGTGGTTGCGCTCCTCGCCCATGGGCATGCCCGCCTTCGTGGCCAGCACGATGTCGTCGCGGCGGCCGGCGATGGCCTTGCCGACCATCTCCTCCGACTCGCCGGCGCTGTACATGTCGGCGGTGTCTATGAGGTTGACCCCGGCCTCCAGCGCGGCGTCGACGATGGCGGTGGCCTCGTCCTGGGTGGTGCGCCCGATGCGGCCGAAGTTCATGGCGCCGAGCGCGAGAGAGCTGACCTGCACGCCGGTGCGGCCCAAGGTGCGGTATTGCATGTTCGTGTTCCTCCGTCGAGGGAAGGGAGCGCGGTGCGCGCGGGCGCACGGCGTGGCACGACGGCTCCGGCCTCTGGCATCATGGGCAACCGGAACGCCGTCCCGTTTGACGATACGGAACGGTGTCCCGTTTAGCAACGCCGCTATGTGGAGGGAACGACGCGATGGTGGACGCCGACGAGGCCGCGGGGCACACCAGCCGCCCCAAACGGGCGGACGCCCGGCGCAACCAGGAGACCCTTCTGGACGCGGCCGCCACGGTCTTCGTGAGGTCCGGGGTGGAGGCGGCGGTCCGCGACATCGCGGCCGAGGCGGGCGTCGGTACAGCCACGATCTACCGCCACTTCCCGACGCGGGCGGACCTCATCATCGGCGTCTACCGGCACCAGGTGGAGGCCTGCGCCGAGGCCGGCCCGGCCCTGCTGGCCAGCAGCCCGACGCCGTACGCGGCACTCGGGCGCTGGATCGACCTCTTCGTCGACTTCCTGGTCACCAAGCACGGACTCGCCGCCGTCCTGCAGTCCGACAACGCCGGCTTCGAGACGCTGCACGCGTACTTCCTCGACCGCCTCGTGCCCGTGTGCACCGGGCTCCTCGACGCCGCGACCGCCTCCGGCGAAATCCGGTCCGACCTTTCCGCCCTGGAACTCATGCGCGGCGTCGGCAACCTCTGCATCGGCGCGGAGAACGACCCGCGCTACGACGCGCGTCGTCTGGTGGGGGTGCTGGTGGCGGGGTTGCGCCGGACGGAGTGACCGGGGCGGGGGCGGGGGTACCTCGCTTGCCGCTCCTGGCGCTGCGAAAGCCGGTCAGGGGCCGGCACTGTCACAGGCCGTCCGAACGGCCCGAGAGCCAGCCGCCGTGCCGTTGCCGGAACCGGTCCCGTTCGGCGGGCGTGGCGAGGATGACGTCCGCGCCGCCGTCGTACGGATGATGAACTCGGCGGAGGTCCGTGTCCGTGACGAAGACCTCCACCAGCGCCTCGTCGGCGACGGCCCGCAGCAGAGCGTCGACGCAGCCGCGCCGCCAGCGCCGCCGGTCTGCGTAGAGGCGTGTGTGGGTGTGGAACTCGGGGTCGGGGTCGTCCTCCTCCGACTCCGTCCACCAGTGGACGCCGTCCGGATGGAGTTCCCGCCGGGGGGTCGGAAAGCCTTCGGGCCCGGTGGGTGTACTGGACCAGTCCATGGTCACGACGAACACGTCGAGCCCCGTGAACAACTCGTCCAGAACCGTGTTGCAGCGATCGATCACCACCGCGTACTCCTCCTCGGACTCCGGGTAGCGCTTCGATCCGGGAAGGCTGTGGAAGCGCACCCAACGGTCCGCGTACGCGCTGCGGAAGGTGTGGGCCAAGGGTGGCACCGACGGGCGTCGGGCCCGCCACAGAGCCGCGAGCCCGTCCTCGCCGGGGGATCGCTCTCTCACGGTCGCAGGTGGGCCAGCAGTTCGGCCGAGGCAGGATATGGCCCCTCCCGGGGCAGCAGACGGCTCGCCGCGTCGAGGTCGCCGTCGCGCACGAGCGTGTGGATCTCGTGGGCGAGCGGGGTCACGTCGCGGATGCCGACCGTCCACTCGTCGGCGTACAGCCGTGCGGTCTCGCCCGAGAGGCCGAGTTGCAGGGAGCGGTACGGCAGCGGTTGCAGACGCAGGTCCCGTTCGGGATCCCACTGGATGCGGGCCGGCGCGCGCTTCAACTGCCGTTGCCAGGTGGCGCGGTCGGGGTGCACCCCGGGAACATAGCTCGAAAGACACGCGCCGCGCAGCGCCGACTCGAAGCCGTCACGAGTGATCTCGACGGACAGCACAGTCTCTTGATCCACTTTTGTGGCCCAGCCGCAGCGGTACATCATCCAGAGGAACGACGGCTTGATCCAGGTCATCCTGTCCCGTTTCCACGAGGCGGGGAAACGCCCCTCGCGGACGGCGGGAAGGCCGATCTCCGGGGAGTACGCCTGGTAGACGGTGATGCTGGTTGCCGTGTAGGTCGCCCGGATCTCGCGTTGCGGTTCTTGCATGACGTACAGCGTGGTGCCGCGGACCCTCGGCAGCCACCGGTTTTCGACCGCGTGGCCGGTCGGGCGGGCACGGAATCGCCGGGAACCCTCGCGCGTTGAGAAGGTGTGGCCGGGGATGCCGGCGGTGTGCGAGCCGAGTAGCCCGAATGACCAGACTGACGGATATTGGAGGGCCGCTATGGCTGCGCAGACGCAGAGGGCCGTGCTTGCGGGTGGATGCTTCTGGGGGATGGAGGAGCTGATCCGCCGGCTTCCGGGCGTGACGGCGACCCGGGTCGGATACACCGGAGGTGACGTGCCGAACGCGACGTATCGCAATCACGGCACGCACGCGGAGGCCATTGAGATCCTCTTCGACCCCGAGAAGACCGACTTCCGCGCGCTCCTGGAGTTCTTCTTCCAGATCCACGACCCGAGCACCCAGAACCGCCAGGGCAACGACATCGGTATGAGCTACCGCTCGGCGATCTACTACGTGGACGACGAGCAGAAGCGGATCGCCGAGGACACGATCGCGGACGTGGACGCCTCCGGGCTGTGGCCGGGCAAGGTCGTCACCGAGGTGGAGCCGGTCGGCCCCTTCTGGGAGGCCGAGCCCGAGCACCAGGATTACCTGCAGCGCTACCCCGACGGCTACACCTGCCACTTCCCGCGTCCGGGATGGCGGCTGCCCGTTCGCACCGAGGGCTGATTCGTACCCGTACCGGGAGGCGGTCCGGTCGGCGTTTCCCGCCGGGCCGCCCGTCGCGGAACCGTCAGTGCGGGAGCGTCGCCGGGCTGCCGCCGTTCGCCTCGTAGCCCGCGACCGCCAGCGCGCGGTAGACCGCGAACTCCGCCGCCGGGTCGGCGGAGAGGGTCCAGGGCAGGGCGCCGACATGGCCGTCGATGAGTATCAGCTGGTTCATGGCCTCGGCCCAGCGCTCGCCGCGGACCAGGAAGAAGACCAGCAGATGGCGGACGTGCGCCTGCATCGGGTCGTCCGGGCGGGCCGAGTGGACCGCGTGCAGGGCGCCGTGCACCGCCTTGGTGACGACCTCGCTCTGGTAGAAGCCGCTGACCAGGTTCACCTCGGGGAGATGCTCGAAGACCGCGAAGAGCGGCATCGCCGCGAGGAGCGAGCCCTTCGGGGCGCGGGCCGCCGCCGCCTCGGCGAAGGAGTACGCCAGGTCGCGGGAGCCGTGCCACTTCTCGCACCAGTAGTGCAGGGCGGCCAGGTGCGCGCCCATGTGGTTCGGGGCGCGGTCGAGGATCTTCAGCCAGAGCTGCTCGAAGTCCTCGCGCGGATACGCGAGCCCGCGGGCGACCGAGAGCTCGACGATGTACGGGATCGGGTCACCGGGGGCGAGCAGCGCCGCCTCTCCGCAGGCCGCCTTCGCCTCCTCCATGATGATCCGGAAATCGTCCGTGCCCGACGTCGCCGTCCGCCACGCCTGCTGCACCAGGAACTCGGCGTGCACCGCCGCGCCGCCCGCGTCCTTGGGGGCCTCGGCCCGCCACACCCGCAGCCACTGCCCGCCCGGCGTCTCACCCACGCCGCCGGGCCGCTGCCGCAGCTCGAGCGACGCGGCGCCCGCGAAGGCCTGCACGCGCTGCCAGCGCCGCTCACTCCCCGCTTCCGTACCGGCGAGGAGCTGCTGGGCACCGCGGTAGTCCTGCGTGCGCTGCACCAGGTCCAGGACGTCCAGCAGGTCCTGGTCGGGGCCGGGCATGCGGATGTCCAGCTCCTCCTCGCGCGCGAAGCCGTAGTTCGCGGGGTCCGCCGCGTCCGGGTGGCCGGCGGGTACCAGACCGACCGCGCTCCGTCGGCGTCGCAGAACGGGGAGCAGCACCACAGCCAGCATGGCCAGTGCCATCAGGACCCAGAGAATCTCCATGTCTCAAGCGAACCAGACTGCGCCGACAATTGGCCAACCTGCGCCGTGACCCTGTGGAAAACGCGCGGAGTCGTCCGCGCCGCTACCCTCGGTGCCCATGAGCGACAGGCACATCAGTCAGCACTTCGAGACGCTCGCGATTCACGCGGGCAACACCGCCGATCCCCAGACGGGCGCGGTGGTCCCGCCGATCTACCAGGTGTCGACGTACAAACAGGACGGCGTCGGCGGGCTGCGCGGCGGATACGAGTACAGCCGCAGCGCGAACCCGACCCGTACGGCCCTGGAGGAGAACCTGGCCGCTCTGGAGGGCGGCCGTCGCGGCCTCGCGTTCGCGTCCGGACTGGCGGCCGAGGACTGCCTGTTGCGTACACTGCTGCGTCCCGGCGACCACGTGGTGATCCCCAACGACGCGTACGGCGGTACCTTCCGGCTCTTCGCCAAGGTCGCCACGCGGTGGGGCGTGGAGTGGTCCGTGGCCGACACGAGCGACCCCGCCGCGGTGCGGGCCGCCCTGACCCCGCGGACCAGGGCCGTGTGGGTGGAGACGCCCTCCAACCCGCTGCTCGGCATCACCGACATCGCCGCCGTGGCCCAGGTCGCCCGGGACGCCGGCGCCCGGCTCGTCGTCGACAACACCTTCGCCACGCCGTACCTCCAGCAGCCGCTGGCGCTCGGCGCGGACGTCGTCGTGCACTCCCTGACCAAGTACATGGGCGGCCACTCGGACGTCGTCGGCGGCGCGCTGATCGTGGGCGACCCGGAGCTGGGGGAGGAGCTGGCGTTCCACCAGAACGCCATGGGCGCGATCGCCGGGCCCTTCGACTCCTGGCTGGTGCTGCGCGGCACCAAGACGCTCGCGGTGCGCATGGACCGGCACAGCGAGAACGCCACCAAGGTCGCCGAGATGCTCTCGCGGCACGCGCGCGTGACGAGCGTGCTGTACCCGGGACTGCCGGAGCACCCCGGGCACGAGGTCGCCGCCAAGCAGATGAAGGCGTTCGGCGGCATGGTGTCCTTCCGCGTCGAGGGCGGCGAGGAGGCGGCGGTCGAGGTCTGCAACCGCGCGAAGGTGTTCACGCTGGGTGAGTCCCTGGGCGGTGTGGAGTCGCTGATCGAGCACCCCGGCCGGATGACGCATGCCTCCGCCGCCGGTTCGGCCCTTGAGGTACCCGCCGACCTGGTGCGCCTGTCGGTCGGTATCGAGAACGTCGACGACCTCCTCGCGGACCTCCAGCAGGCCCTCGGCTAGTCCGACAGTCCGACGAGCGGGGCGGGCTCACCAGCCCTCCCAGCCCGTCACGGGTGGGGTCGTCTCCGACGGCGGCTCCACCCAGGGCTGGACGGTCAGCGCCCACACCGTGAACGCCACGGCGGCAGCGCACAGCACCAGCCACATCAGGCGGCGGGCGGCGGTCCTGCGCCGCAGCATGCGGCCGCCGCGGCGCACCGCGTCCGCGTACAGCTCGGGCGGTACCCGGGGCGGCGACTGCTCCATGATCCGCCGTGCGGCGGCCTCTCTCTGGGGGCGGTTCACCGGCGCCTCCCGGTCCTCCACGCGCGCGTGCCCGACGCGAGTGTGCTCGTGCTCCACGCGAGTGTGCTCGTGCTCCACGCGAGTGTGCTCGTGCTCCACGCGCGCGTGCCCGTCGTCCCGCCGACTGTCGTGTCGAGTGCCGCGTCCGTCATGACGTCGACGCCTTCGCTTCCGCGGCCACCGGGCGGGCCGGTTCCGCGGGCGGGTGCAGCAGGGTGGCCGTCGCACGGTCGCAGATCGTCCGTACGCGTTCCGCGGGCAGGCCCAGCAGGGCGGCCGCCTGTTCCTCGGCGACGCCCTCGTAGAGCCTGAGCACCAGGACCAGGCGTTCCTGCGGAGTGAGCCCGCACAGGGGGCCGGCGGCGTGCCGGCGGGCCCGGCCGATGCCGCCGCCGTACCGGTGCCAGGCCTCGCGGGCGAAGCGGGTGGCCAGGTACTGGCGGGCCCGGTCGTACGGGTCCTCCCCGTGCAATCGGGCCCAGCACGCGTAAGTGTGGGCGAGGGACAGGGCCAGCAGGCGCCGCGCGCGCGGGTTGTCGCCCGGTGGCTCGGCCGTGAGCAGGGTGGCGGCATGCAGCAACCGCCCTGCCGCGCCCGCGACGAACGCCTCGAACTCCCGGGCCCGGCGGGCACTGTGGAATGCCTGCCGTTCTCGCACCGCGCCTCCCGCCCAGAGGGCGACGACTCCTGAATCTCGTACGACGACCCCTGGGTCTCATATCAGGCCAGGGGTGGCCCGCCGGTCAAGAGTTCGGTCCGAACCGCCCCGGAAAGGCGGTCAAGGGTGGCTCAGGAGGCCGACGCCTCCGGGCCCGCCACGCCCGACGGGGCCATACGGGCGGAGAGGGCGCCGTTGAAGCGCGCGAGGAGCGCGCAGAACGCCTCGCGCTCCTCCGGCGCCCAGTCGTGGGTCAGTTCGGCCATGAGCTGACGCCGGGAGGACCGGACCTCTTCCAGCCGCGACACGCCGCGCGGGGACAGCTGGAGCACGACCGCGCGTCCGTCCTCGGGGTGCGAGGTCCGCTTGACGAGTCCGGTGTCGACGAGCGGTGCCACCTGCCGGGTGACCGTCGAGGAGTCGATCCCCATGCTCGCGGCGAGCGCCTTGACGCCCATCGGGCCCTCTTTGTCGAGGCGGTTGAGCAGCAGGTAGGCGGCGCGGTCCATGGAGTTGCGCACCTGCCCGACGCCGCCGAGCCGGGTCTGTTCGGCACGACGGGCGAAGAGCGCCACCTCGTGCTGGAGCGTCTCGAGAAGACCGGTGTCACCGGCGGTCGTCATGTCCATCGACATTTCAGGTGTTGTGGGCATGGCCGGGGGCTCACTTCGTGGAGGGCTGCTAATTGGGGGACAGGGTACGCGGCCGGGCGGCGAGGCGTACCGGCGCTGCGCAAAGCGGGTCTCGGAGGTTGGTCACAACGGTCCCGAGCGCCCGTGAACTGCGATGCTGGAGACATGAGCTACAGCACGGCCGCCCTTGTCGGACCCGTCACCCTCGACGACGTGCGCGGAGCGCAGAAGATGCTCAAGGGTGTGGCGCGGGTGACGGCGATGGAGGGCAGCAGGCACCTGTCCCAGCTGGTCGGCGCGCCGGTCCACCTCAAGTGCGAGAACCTCCAGCGGACGGGTTCGTTCAAGTTGCGCGGCGCCTACGTCCGTATCGCCGGGCTGCTGCCCGAGCAGCGGGCCGCCGGTGTGGTCGCGGCGAGCGCGGGCAATCACGCGCAGGGCGTGGCGCTGGCGTCGTCGCTGCTCGGAGTGGGCTCGACGGTGTTCATGCCGAAGGGCGCCCCGCTGCCGAAGATCAGCGCGACCCGGGAGTACGGCGCCGAGGTGCGGCTGCACGGTCAGGTGGTCGACGAGACGCTGGCCGCCGCGCAGGAGTACGCGGAGCGGACCGGCGCGGTGTTCATTCACCCCTTCGACCACCCGGACGTCATCGCGGGCCAGGGCACGGTCGGGCTGGAGATCCTGGAGCAGTGCCCCGAGGTGCGGACTGTCGTGGTCGGCATCGGCGGGGGCGGGCTCGCGGCCGGGATCGCCGTCGCGGTGAAGGCGCTGCGGCCGGACGTGCGGATCGTGGGCGTACAGGCGGAGGGCGCGGCGGCGTATCCGCCCTCGCTGGCGGCGGGGCGCCCGGTGGCCGTCGAGCATCCGGCGACGATGGCCGACGGCATCAAGGTGGGGCGGCCCGGTGACGTGCCGTTCGGCATCGTCGGCGAGCTGGTGGACGAGGTCCGTACCGTCTCCGAGGACGAGCTGTCCACCGCGCTGCTGCTGTGCCTGGAGCGGGCCAAGCTGGTCGTGGAGCCGGCCGGGGCGTCTCCGGTGGCGGCGTTGCTGAGTGAGCCGGATGCCTTCGAGGGACCGGTGGTGGCGGTGCTGTCCGGGGGCAACGTGGACCCGGTGCTGATGCAGGGGGTGCTGCGGCACGGCATGGCCGCGCAGGGCCGCTACCTGGCGGTCCGGCTGCGCCTGACGGACCGGCCCGGCGCCCTCGCCACGCTTCTCGGGGTGTTGTCAGTGGTCGACGCTAACGTCCTCGATGTGAGCCACGTCCGGACCGATCCACGGCTCGGGCTCACGGAGGCGGAGGTCGAGCTGCACCTGGAGACGAAGGGCCCGGAGCACTGCGTCGAGGTCGGCCGGGCGCTGCGGGAGGCTGGGTATCCCGTCATCGGCTGACCCGTCATCGACTTGGGTCACTCGTTCGAGTAACTGCATTGTGAGACGCGATACATCGCGTTATGGTGTGTCGTAAATCGCTCGCTGAACCGAGCGGAACGTACAAATCTAGGCTTTCCGAAGAATCCCCGACGACGTGGAGACTCATATGCCAGGCGCCATCTATGCCGAAGGCCTGGTGAAAACCTTCGGTGACGTAAGGGCTCTGGACGGCGTCGACCTCGACGTTCCCGAAGGCACGGTCCTGGGTCTGCTCGGGCCGAACGGCGCGGGCAAGACGACCGCCGTCCGCTGTCTCACGACCCTGCTGCGCCCCGACAGCGGCAAGGCGGTCGTCGCGGGCATCGACGTGCTCAAGCAGCCCAACGAGGTGCGGCGGTCGATCGGCCTCTCCGGCCAGTTCGCCGCCGTCGACGAGTACCTGACCGGCCGGGAGAACCTCCAGATGGTCGGCCAGCTCTACCAGATGAGGGCCAAGGCCGCGAAGGCCAGGGCCGGCGAGCTGCTCGAACAGTTCCACCTCGCGGACGCCGCCGACCGCCCGACGAAGACCTACTCGGGAGGCATGCGCCGTCGGCTCGACCTGGCGGCCGCCCTGGTCGTCTCCCCGCCCGTCATGTTCATGGACGAGCCGACGACCGGCCTCGACCCGCGCAACCGCCAGGAGCTGTGGGAGGTCATCAAGCAGCTGGTCGCCGGCGGTACGACCCTGCTGCTGACCACGCAGTACCTGGAGGAGGCCGACCACCTCGCGCACGACATCGCGGTCGTCGACCACGGCCGCGTCATCGCCCGCGGCACCTCCGACCAGCTCAAGGCCCGCACCGGCGGAGAACGCGTCGAGGTCGTGGTCCACGAGCGGGAGCACATGGGGACGGCCGCCGAGGTGCTCGGAGGGTTCGGCAAGGGCTCGACCACCGTCGAGGAACACACCCGCAAGCTCACCGTCCCCGTCACCGGTGGCGCCAAGCTGCTCGCCGAAGTCATCCGGGAACTCGACACCCGCGGTATCGAGATCGACGACATCGGCCTGCGCCGCCCCACCCTCGACGACGTCTTCCTCTCCCTCACCGGCCATGTGGCCGAGGTGAAGGAGAACGGCCTCGCGGCCGACGCCGGCTCCGAGGGCAAGGACGCAGGCCACAAGGGCGCATTCCACAAAGACGAGAAGGGGGCCGCCAAGTGAGCGCCGCCACCGATGCCGCTCGGGCCGCGGCTCCCACCAACCCCCTCGGCCAGTCCGTCCGGGACTCCCTGGTCATCGCCCGCAGGAACCTGATCCGGATGACCAGGATCCCCGAGATGGTCCTCTTCGGGGTCATCCAGCCAGTGATGTTCGTCGTCCTCTTCACGTACGTCTTCGGTGGCTCGATGAAGATCGGGAACACCACCGACCCGGACGTCTACAAGGACTTCCTGATGGCGGGCATCTTCGCGCAGACCGTCACCTTCGCCACCGCGGGATCGGCGGCCGGCATCGCCGACGACATGCAGAAGGGGCTCGTCGACCGCTTCCGCTCCCTGCCGATGGCCCGCGGCGCGGTGCTGACCGGCCGCACCGTCGCCGACCTCGTGCAGACGGCCATCACGCTGCTCGTCCTCGCGATCGTCGCGCTGATCGTCGGCTGGCGCACCGGCTCCGCGGAGCCGACCAACCTCGGACAGATCCTGGGCGGTTTCGCCCTGCTGCTTCTCCTGGGATACGCCTTCACCTGGATCGGCGCGCTGATCGGCCTGTCCGTGCGGACCCCGGAGGCGGCGACCTCGGGAGGAATCATCTGGCTGTTCCCGGTGACGTTCGTATCGAACGCCTTCGTGGACTCCAGCCAGATGACCCCCTGGCTTCGGCACATCGCCGAGTGGAACCCGTTCAGCGCCACGGTGCAGGCCTGCCGGGAACTGTTCGGCAACCCGGGCGTCGTGCAGTCCGACGCCTGGCCGATGCAGCATCCCGTCTGGGCCTCGGTGATCTGGTCCGTCCTGATCATCGCGGTCTTCCGGACCCTGGCGGTGCGCAAGTACCGCTCGGCCGCAGCATGACGAGGAGCCCCCGGCGTCACCGGGAGACGCTAGTGTCTCACCGGGACGCCGGGGGCTCGTCAACGGCAGACGGCCGGGTACGACACCGGCCGGGGGGAGGGGACCCCGGTCAGCCGTTGTAGGGCTCGGCCTTGAGGATCTTCACGGACGCCGGCTTGCCGTTGGGCAGCTCGTACTGCGCGTCCTCGCCGACCTTGTGGCCCATGACGCCCGAGCCCAGCGGGGACTGCGGCGAGTAGGTCTCGATGTCCGAGCTCGCGTACTCGCGCGAGGCGAGCAGGAAGGTCAGCGTGTCGTCCTCGTCACCGTCGAAGGCGATCGTGACGACCATGCCGGGCGCCACCGCGCCGTCCGCGGCCGGAGCCTCACCGACCTTGGCGCTCTCGAGCAGCTGGGTCAGCTGGCGCACGCGGAGCTCCTGCTTGCCCTGCTCCTCCTTCGCCGCGTGGTACCCGCCGTTCTCACGGAGGTCGCCCTCCTCACGGGCCGCGGCGATCTTGGCAGAGATCTCGGTGCGCGCAGGACCAGTAAGGTATTCAAGCTCCTCCTTGAGCTTGTTGTACGCCTCCTGGGTCAGCCAGGTGACGTTCTCGCTGGTCTGGGTCACGGGTGCTCCTCGTTGGTACTGGGAATACAAATCAACGCCCTACCCAGAAGGATGTTCCTTCACGGAAGGGCGAAACCACGAGCCTAACAATTCAGTGGCCAAAGGGGGAGGACATAAGCCACCAGATTCATGTCACCGCAGGTCAGCGTGCATGGATTGGGGCCGGCGGGGCTCCGCGAGGTCAGTCCGCGTGGCAGCCGAGCAGCTCGGCCGTCGTGCCCGCGGCCTTCGTCCGCAGGGTGACGACCTTGTCGATGCGCGTGGCGTCCCCGTCGAAGCGGAAGTCGGCCCGGCCCACCTCGTCGCCGTCCTCCGCCTGGGAGCGCACCGTGCAGTAGCCGACGGCACCGGCGTCCTTGCGGACCTCCAGGTGCACCTGCACCGAGTCCTCGGCGAGCTCGAACCCGATCAACTCGCCGCTGATCTTGTTCTGTCCGACGTAGTGGTAGCCGAACCAGCCGATCACGGCGAGCAGGACGGCACCGAGCACGGCGCCGACGATCTTGAGCGTGCGGTCGGCCCGTTCGTCCGAGGAGCGGCCGTACCGGCTCTCGGGCGTCTGCGTGCTCGCCGTACTCATGATCGTCCTCTCGGCAGGAGCGGGACGGGCGTGTCCCGAAAGGGGCCCCGGCGCCCGGTCTTCCCGGCCACCGGAATTATTCGGCTCCCGATTCGGTCACTATAGAAGCCTCCCACCCGCCACCCGACCGCCGCCCCTCACGGACGCCCCTACGGGGCGGCACCTATTGGATTGCGCCGACGCACACGGGCGCCGACTGACCGAGGATTGAGTCTTGACTGACCAGCTGCGACTGATGGCCGTGCACGCCCACCCCGACGACGAGTCGAGCAAGGGCGCGGCCACCATGGCGAAGTACGTGTCCGAGGGGGTGGACGTGCTGGTGGTGACCTGCACGGGCGGGGAGCGCGGCTCCATCCTCAATCCCAAGCTCCAGGGCGACGCGTACATCGAGGAGAACATCCACGAGGTACGCAGGAAGGAGATGGACGAGGCCCGGGAGATCCTGGGCGTGGGACAGGAGTGGCTCGGCTTCGTCGACTCCGGCCTGCCCGAGGGCGACCCGCTGCCGCCGCTGCCGGAGGGCTGCTTCGCCCTGGAGGACGTCGACAAGGCGGCCGGCGAGCTGGTGCGGAAGATCCGCTCCTTCCGCCCCCAGGTGATCACCACCTACGACGAGAACGGCGGCTATCCGCACCCCGACCACATCATGACCCACAAGATCACGATGGTGGCCTTCGAGGGTGCGGCCGACACCGAGAAGTACCCGGAGAGCGAGTACGGACCGGCGTACCAGCCGCAGAAGGTGTACTACAACCAGGGCTTCAACCGCCCGCGCACCGAGGCGCTGCACGGTGCGCTGCTGGAGCGCGGCCTGGAGTCGCCCTACGGGGACTGGCTCAAGCGCTGGTCGGAGTTCGAGCGCAAGGAGCGCACGCTCACCACGCACGTGCCCTGCGCCGACTTCTTCGAGATCCGGGACAAGGCGCTGATCGCGCACGCCACGCAGATCGACCCCGACGGGGGTTGGTTCCGGGTGCCGATGGAGATCCAGAAGGAGGTCTGGCCCACCGAGGAGTACGAGCTCGCGAAGTCCCTCGTGGACACCTCCCTCCCCGAGGACGACCTCTTCGCGGGCATCCGGGACAATGCCTGACATGAGTGCAAGCGCAAGCATGGCAATGACGCACCTCGTCACTCTCGCCGAGCTCGACGAGGACAAGGTCACGCCCGGTGTCCTCGGGTTCATCGTCTTCGCGGTGATGGCCCTGGCGGTGTGGGGTCTGATGCGGTCCATGAGCCGGCACATGGGGAAGGTGGACTTCAAGGAGGCGTCCGACTCTGACGCGGAGGCGGAGGCGGAGGCGGAGGCCGCCGGCGGTGAGCCGGTGAAGCCGCAGCGGGGTTAGCGGCGCAGCGGTGCTGGGGTGGGCCGGGGGTAGGTGACGCGGCCCGGCGCTGCGGGGTGCCGCTGCGCCCACCCGTGCCGCCCCAGCGGCACGACTGCCCGCAGCTGCGCGGCACGGCTGCCCGCGGCTACGCCGTTACCGCCACCCCCATCACCTCCCGGGCCTGGCGGTTCGGGACCATGCCGAGGTGCCAGGCCTGCCAGCCGGACTCCAGTTGGACGCCCCGTTCCAGGAGGAGCTGGTACGCCTCCACGTAGTCGTCCAGCTTGATGTCCCGGGCCGGGTGGCGGGCGCGGGACAGCTGGGCCAGCTCCTCCTGCGCCACCGCCGTACCGACCTCCACGCCCCCGGGGGCGGCGTACGGCAGGAGGGTGCAGCGCAGGAAGCGGGCCCAGTCCTCGCCCCGACGGTCGCCGTACGCCGCGAACAGCGCCGCCGCCTCGTCGCAGAGCGCCAGCGCCTGCGGCGTACGGGCGTTGCCCGCGTCCACCACCGCCAGCTCCAGGCAGGTCCACGCCTCGCCGTGGCCGACGCCGATGCGCTGGAAGTCGGCACGCGCGTCGACCAGGAGCTGGCGGGCGAAGCCGGAGTTGCGCAGTGAGCCGGTCTGGGCGGCGCGCTGGTCGCGGGTGACCCGCGCCGAGTGGTGCCGGGCGCAGGCCAGGCCGTACACATCGCGCATTCGGGAGAACATCGTGCGGGAGCGTTCCAGCTCGCGGACCGACTGGTCCAGGGCGCCGGTCTCCTCCAGCGCCTGGCCGACGTAGTAGACCGTCCACGCCTCGCCGCGGGCGTCCTCGTTCTCCCGGTGCCGGGCCGCCGCCCGCCGCAGCTCCTCGACCGCCTCGGAGGCGTCGCCGTCCACCAGCCGGGCCCGCGCCAGCTGGGTCAGCGCCCAGGCCTCGCCGCGGGCGTCCTGGGTGCGGCCGTACAGCTCCAGGGCGGCGCGCAGGTCCGCCTCCGCGCGCGGTACGTCGCCCATGCGCAGATGCAACTGGCCGAGCTGGAAGTGGGCCCACGCCTGGCCGTGCACCGACTCGCCCGCGCGGTGCAGCACCAGCGACTCGGTGAGCAGGTCCAGGGCCTCCGCCAGCCGGGCCCGGTCCCGTTGCACCGCCGCCAGCGCGTGCAGCGTCCACGCCCGGTCCGTGTCCAGTTCGGGCGGGGCCTGGAGGTCCAGCGCCTCCCGCAGCTTCGCCGCCGCCTCGGTCAGGTTGCCCTGGTGGTGCAGCGTGATGCCCAGCGAGCACAGCGCGCGGGCCGCTCCCGCGTCGTGGTGGGCCTCCATGTAGAGGTCGACCACCGAGGTGAGCGTCGTCCGCGCCTTGTCCAGCTCGCCGAGCTGCCGGGCCGCGATACCGGTGCGCCACTGCACCGAACGCACCAGCAGCCCCTGGTCCACGGACTGCGCCAGCTCACTGATCTCACCCAGCCGGTACAGGTCGCCGCGCAGCAGGCAGTAGTCGCACAGCGCGCCGAGCAGGTTCAGCACCGCGCCCTGGTCGACGCCCTCCGCGTGTCTGAGCGCCGCCGTGATGAAGCTCGACTCGTCGTCCAGCCAGCGCAGCGCCTCGTCCAGGGACGTGAAACCGTAACTCCCGAACTGGTTCGAGCGGGTCGACATGTTGCCGTCGACCAGGCGCAGTACCGAGTCGGCCAGCTCGGCGTAGTTGGCGATCAGCCGTTCCTGTGCCGCCGTCCGCTCGGCAGGCTCCTCCTCGTCGGCGAGCCGGGCCCGGGCGAAGGCGCGTACCACGTCGTGGAGCCGGTAGCGGCTGCCCCGGACGTGATCGAGGAGGCCCGCCCGCGACAGCGCCGCCAGCTGCCGCGTCGCCTCCGTCTCGTCCGTGGCCAGCAGCGCGGCGGCGGCAGCGGCGCCCAGCGAGGTGCGGCCCGCCAGTGCCAGCCGGCGCAGCAGCCGCCGGGCCGTCTCCGGCTGGTCGGTGTAGCGCAGCCACAGCGCCCGCTCGACCGGCTCCACCGGCCCGTACGCGCCCAGGTCGCTCGCCAGGGCGCGGGGCGAGCGCGGTCCCAGCGACGACCCCGCCACCCGCAGCGCCAGCGGCAGGCCGCCGCACAGCCGCAGGATCCCGTCGGTGGACTCGGCGTCGTAGGGTCCCGACGCGTCCTGGGCGGCCGCCCCCAGCAGTTCCTCCGCGCCCGCCGCGTCCAGTGCCTCGACGGGGAGGTCGTACACCCGGGCGGGCAGGTCCGGCGGCAGCCGAAGCGGCTCCCGCGCGGTGACCAGGACCAGGCTGTCCGACCGCTCCGGCACCAGCGTGCGCACCTGCTCGGCGTCGGAGGCGTCGTCGAGTACGACGGTGACCGGGACTCCCGTCAGATGCTGGTGGTACAGCTCGCTGAGCCGTTTGACCTGCTGGTCCGCCGAGGACCGTTCGCGGAACAGCAGTTGCTCGCGGGGCGCGCCGAGCCGGTTCAGCAGATGCAGCAGGGCGTCCCGCGTGCTCAGCGGCGACTCGCCGCCCGACGCGGGGCCGTCCCCGCGCAGATCGACCACGCACGCCCCGCGGAAGTAGTCCCGCAGCTCATGGGCGGCGCGCACCGCGAGCGTCGTACGGCCGCTGCCGGGCACCCCGTGCAGCACGACCACCGTCGGCTTCGTCTCCGTGCTCGCGCGGGCCGCCTGCACCCACTGCCGCAGCCGCGCCATCTCCTGCCGCCGGCCCGCGAAGGTGCCCTCCGGCTCCGGGAGTTGCGCGAAGGACTGCTCCAGCGCGCTGCGTCCCCGGGCCGCGGCGCTCTTGTCGGCACCCCGCAGCTTCGGCCCGGCCTTCTTCGGCCCGGTGGACGCGGCGAGCATCCGCTGCTGGTCCAGGAACGGCCGGATGCCGCGTACCTCCAGCGCCGTCAGCCACTGCAACCGCAGCTGTTCGGGCCCGCCGGGCTGGCTGACGGCCCCGGCGCGGTGATGGGCGGCAGGCACATGCGAGCCGACGACCTTCACCACGGTCGCCGCGGCGCCGACGACCCCGACGGCGACCCCCGCGCCCACGGCCGTGCCCGTACCGGTGCCGAGCGCCATGTCGGCCACCACTGCGGCGACCGCCGCCACGGCGGCCACCAGCAGGGGAGTGCCGGCGCCCTCCCGGGCGTAGCGCTGCCGGAAGGTGAGCTGTCCGGCCGCCGCCTCGTCGAGGGCGTGGGTGTAGGCCTCGTACTCCTCGGCGGCCGTGCCCGCCATCGCGTCCAGCGACCCGCGGGCCCGGGACAGCAGCACGTTCCCGTCCGTGCGCCCGCCCGAGCGCCGTACCTCCTCCTCCACGGCCCGCCTCAGTAGCCGCTCGGCCTCCGACCGATGACTGTCCCGCATGTCGCGCCCCCTCCGGCGGCATCGGTGTCACCCGGGTGTCCCCAGACCTCGCTGGGACTCTCCCGGCCCATCCCCGGGTCCTTCCCCAGTTGTGCCTCGGTCAAGTGTCCTGCCATGGGGAGACCCTGGGGAGGGGCTGGTCCCCAAGGCCGGCCCCAGCGCCTCCCCGGTGGCCGGGAAGTCGACGAATTCCCCTCTTGACCCCGGTGTCCGCAGCCACTAATTTGCGATGGAAGCAGACCCATGACTACCGATAGGAGGCGACCGGCGGATGTACACCAACTCTGACTTGGGTCGCCTCGCCCGCCGCACGGTGTGGGTTTCGGGTCGGGTCGCGCACGGCTGCTGAGTACGCCGTTCCGCTGTGCCCGTAAGCAGGCACATCTGTGCCCGTAAGTAGGCACATCCCGGGTTTCCCCTTCACCACTTCACGGCATGCCCCTGTCGCGTGCCGATCTGCGCTCGCTTCTCTTACGCGGCGCGTCTGGACATAGAAAGCTGCCTGAAATTGGCGAACATGATGAATCGACCCGTCCCGAGTCGAAATGAAGGTCTGTCATGGTAGCGGCACGGATCACGGTCAACGGGAAAGAAACACCGATCGCACCGGCCGCACCCCACACCACGGTGCTGGATTTCCTGCGCGAGCGTGGCCTCACCGGCACCAAGGAGGGCTGTGCCGAGGGTGAGTGCGGCGCCTGTTCGGTCCTCGTGGCCCGCCCCGGGGTGAACAAGCCCACCGACTGGGTGCCGGTCAACGCCTGCCTGGTCCCGGTCGCGGCGCTCGACGGTCAGGAGGTCGTCACCTCCGAAGGCCTCGCCACGGCCGGCGCGCCCGGCACGCCGCCCACCCTGCACCCGGTGCAGGAGGAGATGGCGGTCCGCGGCGGCTCCCAGTGCGGCTACTGCACGCCGGGCTTCGTGTGCAGCATGGCCGCCGAGTACTACCGGCCCGACCGCTGCGCGCACGCGGGCTCGGGCTCCGAGGTGACCGGCGCGACCGACACGGCCGCCGGTGCGACCGACACGGCCGCCGGTGCGACCGACACGTCCGCCGGTACCGACGGCACCGACGCCGAGCACGGTCCGAACGGCTTCGACCTGCACGCGCTCAGTGGAAACCTGTGCCGCTGCACCGGCTACCGCCCCATCCGCGACGCCGCGTTCGCCGTCGGCGCGCCCACCGACGAGGACCCGCTGGCGCAGCGCCGTGAGCAGTCCCCGCCCGCGCCGGTCGCCACCGAGTACCACCAGGACGACAGCGCGTTCCTGCGGAAGGACACCCTGGCCGAGACGCTGCGGCTGCTGAGCGAGCGGCCCGACGCCGTGGTGGTCGCCGGAAGCACCGACTGGGGCGTCGAGGTGAACATCCGTTCCCGCCGGGCGGATTGCGTGGTCGCCGTCGACCGGCTGCCCGAACTCCGGGAACTGCGGGTCGAATCCGATCACATCGAGATCGGGGCCGCGCTGACGCTCACCGAGATCGAACGCCGCCTCGACGGAACGGTCCCGCTGCTGGCGGAGTTGTTCCCGCAGTTCGCGTCCCGGCTCATCCGCAACGGCGCGACCCTTGGCGGCAACCTGGGGACCGGCTCGCCCATCGGCGACAGTCCGCCGGTGCTGCTCGCGCTGGAGGCGTCGCTGGTGCTCGCCGGCGCCGACGGTGAGCGCGAGGTGCCGCTCGCGGACTACTTCACCGGCTACCGGCAGAGCGTGCGCCGTCCCGGGGAACTGATCCGCGCGGTGCGCGTCCCGCTGCCGCTGTCGCCGGTCGCGGCCTTCCACAAGATCGCCAAGCGGCGCTTCGACGACATCTCCAGCGTGGCGGTCGCCTTCGCGCTCGACATCGAGTCGGGGATCGTGCGCAAGGCGCGCATCGGTCTGGGCGGCGTGGCCGCCACCCCGGTCCGCGCGCTCGCCACCGAGGCGGCCCTGGAGGGCAAGCCGTGGGCGGCGGAGACCGTCGAGGCCGCGGCCGAGGTGCTGCGGGGCGAGGGCACGCCGATGAGCGACCACCGTGCCAGCGCCGAGTACCGCGCCGCGATGCTCGGCCAGAGCCTGCTGAAGCTGTACGCACAGACCACCGAGGCGGTGCCGTCATGAGCCATCTGTCCGAGCTTCCCGAAAAGCCCGTCGTCGGCGTCTCGATGCCGCACGAGAGTGCCGTCCAGCACGTCACCGGTGCCGCGCTGTACACCGACGACCTGGTCCAGCGCACCAAGGACGTGCTGCACGCCTACCCGGTCCAGGTCATGAAGGCCCGCGGCCGGGTCACGGCGCTGCGTACCGGGCCCGCGCTCGCCGTGCCGGGCGTGGTGCGTGTGCTGACCTGTGCCGACGTGCCCGGCGTCAACGACGCCGGCATGAAGCACGACGAGCCGCTCTTCCCCGACGAGGTCATGTTCCACGGCCACGCGGTCGCCTGGGTGCTCGGCGAGACCCTGGAGGCGGCCCGGCTCGGCGCGGCGGCCGTGGAGGTGGAGCTTGAGGAGTTCCCCTCCCTGATCACGCTGCAGGACGCGATCGCGGCGGACAGCTACCACGGCGCCCGGCCCGTCATGGTGCACGGCGACGTCGACGCCGGCTTCGCCGACTCCGCGCACGTGCTCTCCGGCGAGTTCCAGTTCTCCGGCCAGGAGCACTTCTACCTGGAGACGCACGCGGCGCTCGCCCAGATCGACGAAGACGGGCAGGTGTTCATCCAGAGCAGCACCCAGCACCCTTCGGAGACCCAGGAGATCGTCTCCCACGTGCTCGGTGTGCCCTCCCACGAGGTGACCGTGCAGTGCCTGCGGATGGGCGGCGGCTTCGGCGGCAAGGAGATGCAGCCGCACGGGTTCGCGGCCATCGCCGCGCTCGGCGCCAAGCTGACCGGCCGGCCGGTCCGGTTCCGGCTCAACCGGACCCAGGACCTGACCATGTCCGGCAAGCGGCACGGCTTCAACGCCACCTGGAAGATCGGCTTCGACGCCGAGGGCCGTATCCAGGCCCTGGACGCCACGCTGACCGCGGACGGCGGCTGGAGCCTGGACCTGTCCGAGCCGGTCCTCGCCCGCGCGCTGTGCCACATCGACAACACCTACTGGATCCCCAACGCGCGCGTCGCCGGCCGCATCGCCAAGACCAACACGGTCTCCAACACCGCCTTCCGCGGCTTCGGCGGACCGCAGGGCATGCTGGTCATCGAGGACATCCTGGGTCGCTGCGCGCCGCAGCTCGGCCTGGACCCCAGGGAGCTGCGGGAACGCAACTTCTACACCCCGGGCCAGGGCCAGACGACACCGTACGGGCAGCCGGTCACCCAGCCCGAGCGGATCTCCGCCGTCTGGCAGCAGGTTCTGGACAACGGCGGCATCGCCGACCGCGAGCGCGAGATCGCCGCCTTCAACGCCGCGCACCCGCACACCAAGCGGGCGCTCGCGATCACCGGCGTCAAGTTCGGCATCTCGTTCAACCTCACCGCCTTCAACCAGGGCGGCGCGCTGGTGCTGATCTACAAGGACGGCTCGGTCCTGATCAACCACGGCGGCACCGAGATGGGCCAGGGCCTGCACACCAAGATGCTGCAGGTGGCCGCGACCACGCTGGGCATCCCGCTGCACAAGGTGCGCCTCGCCCCGACGCGGACCGACAAGGTGCCCAACACCTCCGCCACCGCGGCCAGTTCCGGCGCCGACCTCAACGGCGGGGCGATCAAGAACGCCTGTGAGCAGTTGCGCGAGCGGCTGCTGCAGGTGGCCGCGAGCCGGCTGGGGTCGAACGCCTCGGACGTGCGCATCGTCGAGGGCGTCGCGCGCGCCCTGGGCAGCGACGAGGAGCTGGCCTGGGACGACCTGGTGCGCACCGCGTACTTCCAGCGCGTCCAGCTGTCGGCGGCCGGCTACTACCGGACCGAGGGCCTGCACTGGGACACCAAGTCCTTCCGGGGCTCGCCGTTCAAGTACTTCGCCATCGGCGCCGCCGCGACCGAGGTGGAGGTGGACGGCTTCACCGGCGCGTATCGCATCCGGCGGGTGGACATCGTGCACGACGTCGGCGACAGCCTCTCCCCGATGATCGACATCGGTCAGGTCGAGGGCGGCTTCGTGCAGGGCGCGGGCTGGCTGACGCTGGAGGACCTGCGCTGGGACACCAGTGACGGTCCCCACCGCGGCCGGCTGCAGACCCAGGCGGCCAGCACCTACAAGCTGCCGAGCTTCTCGGAGATGCCCGAGGAGTTCAACGTCACGCTGCTGGAGAACGCCACCGAAGAGGGCGCGGTGTTCGGGTCCAAGGCGGTCGGTGAGCCTCCGCTGATGCTGGCGTTCTCGGTGCGGGAGGCGTTGCGGCAGGCCGCAGCCGCCTTCGGGCCGAGCGGGGTCGGCGTCGAGCTGGCCTCGCCGGCGACGCCGGAGGCGGTGTACTGGGCGATCCGGTCGGCCCGCCAGGGCGCCGCCTCGCCGAACGGCCGGGCCCGCGACGGGGCCGCCGTCGACGGCCAGGCCGGAAACGGGCACGCCGGAAACGGGCACGTCGACGGCGGGGCCCGGACCGGCGCAGAAGTGCTGAGCGGTGCCTGACATGACATGGATCGCCGCGGTCGCGCGGTTGCGGGCACGCCGGGAGTCCGGCGTGCTGGTGACCGTCGCGACCGTGCGCGGTCACGCCCCGCGCGACGCCGGTGCGAAACTCGTCGTGGGGCGGACCGGGGCGTGGGGCTCGATCGGCGGCGGGAACGTCGAGGCGGTGGCGATCGACCGGGCCCGGGAGATGATCGCCGCGTCCAAGGCGGAACCGGAACTGATCGACTTCGCCCTGAACGACAAGGTGACCAACCAGCACGGCGTGCAGTGCTGCGGCGGCACGGTCTCGGTACTGCTCGAACCGCTGCCCGTGGTACGGGCCGTGGCGATCTTCGGCGTCGGACACGTCGGGCTGGAACTGGCGCGTGTCCTGGCACGTCAGGACCTCGACCTCCACCTGGTCGACAACCGCTCCGACATGCTCACCGAGGAGCGGCTGGGCGTGCTGGCGGACGCGGTGGCGCAGGTGCACGTGCATCACACGCCGCTGCTGCCCGAGGAGGTGCTGGACCGGCTGCCGCCCGGCACCCACATCCTGATCATGACCCATGACCACGCCGAGGACGCCGCACTGTGCGACGCGGCCCTGCGCACCACCCATCTCGGTTCCATCGGGCTGATCGGATCGGCGGCCAAGTGGGTGCGCTTCCGCAAGCGCCTGGCCACCGAGGGCGGTCACGACGAGGCCACCATCGGCCGGATCAAGACCCCGATCGGGCTGGCCGACATCACCGGCAAGGAACCCGCGACGATCGCCGTGAGCGTCGCCGCCGACCTGCTGCGCACCTTCGAGACCGAGGGCGACTCCGCCGGTCCTTCGCCTTCGCCCGCGCCCGCGTCCTCGCCCGCGTCCTCGCCCGCGCCCGCCAAGCGCCGTCCGGCCGACGAACGCAGCCCCGACCGGTCCTTGTAGGAAGCTACGAAGCACCGTTCCCGGCCAGCCCGCTGTTCGTGCCTTCGGCCTCTGGCCGGTTGTGATCGGCAGGATGTGTACTCCCCGTACAGGCTGAAAATCCGCGGACGCCCCGAACCGCGCCGAAGGGCGTCCGCGGGCCCACCCACACGCCAACTAGGGGACACCCATGACCACCCACACCGTCGAGACCGGCATCCGCGAGGCCGAGCGCGCCTGGATGGACCAGGCCATCGAGCTCGCCACCACCAGCGTGGCGAACGGTGGCGGCCCCTTCGGCGCGCTCGTCGCCAAGGACGGCGAGATCGTCGCGCTCGCCAACAACCGGGTCACCGCCGGCCTCGACCCCACCGCCCACGCCGAGGTCAGCGCCATCCGCGCCGCCTGCCAGAAGCTCGGCACCTTCAGCCTGGAAGGCTGCACCCTCGTCACGTCCTGCGAGCCCTGCCCGATGTGCCTGTCCTCCTCCCTGTGGGCGCGCGTCGACCGGCTCATCTTCTCCGCCGACCGCCACGACGCCGCCGTGGCCGGCTTCGACGACCGCAAGTTCTACGACCTGTTCGAGAAGCGGCCCCAGGAGATGTGGCCGATGTCCGTCCAGCACCTCGACCTGCCCTACCGCACCCAGCCGTTCGACGCGTGGATCGCCAAGACGGACCGCGTCGACTACTAGAGATCAACCGCTGAAGGAGCCCCCTTCGTGGTGCCGGCTGCCCCGTCCGCGCGTCCCTCCCCGTGGCGTTTCGGCGGGGCGGCGGCGCGTGCGCGAGGATGGGGGTATGCCGAACCGACTGGCGCACGAGACGTCCCCCTATCTCCTTCAGCACGCCGACAACCCCGTCGACTGGTGGCCCTGGTCGGACGAGGCGTTCGAGGAGGCCCGGCGGCGGGACGTGCCGGTGCTGCTCAGCGTCGGCTACAGCAGCTGCCACTGGTGCCACGTGATGGCGCACGAGTCCTTCGAGGACGGTCCGACGGCCGAGTTCCTCAACTCCCACTTCGTGAGCGTCAAGGTCGACCGCGAGGAGCGCCCCGACGTCGACGCCGTCTACATGGAGGCCGTGCAGGCGGCGACCGGGCAGGGCGGCTGGCCCATGACCGTGTTCCTGACGCCGGACGCCGAGCCCTTCTACTTCGGCACCTACTACCCGCCCGAGCCCCGGCACGGCATGCCGTCCTTCCGCCAGGTACTTCAGGGCGTCGGGCAGGCCTGGGCGGAACGGCGGGACGAGGTCACCGAGGTCGCCGGGAAGATCGTGCGGGACCTCGCGGGGCGGGAGATCTCCTACGGCGACGCGCAGCCGCCCGGCGAGGCGGAGCTCGGACAGGCGCTGCTCGGGCTGACCCGGGAGTACGACCCGCAGCGCGGCGGGTTCGGCGGGGCCCCGAAGTTCCCGCCGTCCATGGTGGTCGAGTTCCTGCTGCGCCACCACGCCCGCACCGGCGCCGACGGCGCCCTGGAGATGGCGCGCGACACCTGCGAGCGGATGGCGCGCGGCGGCATCTACGACCAGCTGGGCGGCGGCTTCGCCCGTTACTCCGTCGACCGCGAGTGGGTCGTTCCCCACTTCGAGAAGATGCTCTACGACAACGCCCTGCTGTGCCGCGTCTACGCCCACCTCTGGCGTGCCACGGGCAGTGAGCTCGCCCGCCGCGTCGCCCTGGAGACCGCCGACTTCATGGTGCGTGAACTGCGCACCGCCGAGGGCGGTTTCGCCTCCGCGCTGGACGCGGACAGCGACGACGGCACGGGCCGGCACGTCGAGGGCGCGTACTACGTGTGGACGCCCGCGCAGCTCACCGAGGTCCTCGGCGCCGACGATGCCGCACTCGCCGCGCAGTACTTCGGGGTGACCGAGGAGGGCACCTTCGAGCACGGGTCCTCCGTGCTGCAACTGCCGCAGCAGGAGGGCGTGTTCGACGCCGAGCGGATCGGCTCCGTCCGGGAGCGGCTGCTGGCCGCGCGGGACGGGCGCCCCGCCCCGGGCCGGGACGACAAGGTGGTCGCCGCCTGGAACGGCCTCGCGATCGCCGCGCTCGCCGAGACGGGCGCCTACTTCGAACGCCCCGACCTGGTGGAGGCCGCCGTCGCCGCCGCCGACCTGCTCGTGCGGCTGCACCTCGACGAGCAGGCCCGGCTCTTCCGCACCAGCAAGGACGGCCGGGCGGGCGCCAACGCGGGAGTACTGGAGGACTACGCCGACGTGGCGGAGGGCTTCCTCGCGCTCGCGTCGGTCACTGGGGAGGGCGTCTGGCTGGACTTCGCCGGGCTGCTGCTCGACCACGTCATCACCCGCTTCACCGACGCATCCGGCTCCCTCTACGACACCGCGGCCGACGCCGAACAGCTGATCCGCCGCCCGCAGGACCCCACCGACAACGCCACTCCGTCCGGCTGGACCGCCGCCGCGGGCGCCCTGCTGTCCTACGCCGCGCACACCGGCTCCGAGCCGCACCGCACCGCCGCCGAGCAAGCCCTGGGCGTGGTGAAGGCGCTCGGCCCGCGGGTCCCGCGCTTCGTCGGCTGGGGGCTGGCCGCCGCCGAGGCCCTGCTCGACGGGCCCCGCGAAGTCGCCGTCGTCGGACCGGCGTTGAGCGACGGCGCCGCGAAGGGCCTGCACCGTACGGCACTTCTGGGGACGGCGCCCGGCGCGGTCGTCGCCTTCGGTGCCGAGCGGAGCGACGAGTTCCCCCTGCTCGCCGACCGGCCCCTGGTGGACGGGGCACCGGCCGCGTACGTCTGCCGGAACTTCACCTGTGACGCGCCGACGACCGACCCGGAACGCCTGCGCGCCACGCTGCGTACGGTTCTGAACAGCTAAAACGACATAAACGGAAGCATCCGGAACGCGACCGGCGGGCGAATTGTTCAGACCCGGTCCTCATTGTGAGGAAACACGCTCTTCACCCAAACACCTTATGAGTTTCACAGGTTACCGTTCCTATTCAGTGTGCAGGAGTGAGTCTTGGACCCATTCCTGCACACTGCGGACATCCCGAACGGTTTTGGGTGTCCTGGTCGCCCGCGTTCGTTCCGCGTCCGGCGGCACGGATCGTGTCCGTGGTCCGGGAACGCGAGGGCGGGGTCCCTCACGCCCAGGGATTTCCGGTGGGGCCTGGACGGTCCGATGCCTGTGCACATCACTCTGGTGTGCACGGGGCGGTGCCGTCCGACGCCGGACCGGGAACCCTTGGGCGCGTCGTCCGATCGCGATGCTCGCGGCATCGTGACGGGTGGTCTTGCGGGTGGTGCTGGTCAGTGGCTTCTGCCAGTGCTGGGCGCCCCACTTCGAGGTGTAGGCGGGGTCGACGGCGATGACCGTGATCCCTGTCTGGTCGGCCATGGCGGTGAGGCGGGCGCGGAGCCGGCCGGTGGGCATACCGGAGATCAGCTGCCGGAACCGTTTCCTGCCGCCGTGCTTCTCCCGGGTCTTCTCCGCCGTGAAGTCCAGGTCCTCGACGGCGATCGCCTTCACGCCGCAGGACCTGGCCCAGTGCAGGAGCCGGGTCAGGGCGTGGCGGACCTGCGCATCCCGGCGACCGGCTGGTCCGGTCAGGTCGTAGGAGAACCGTCGGGGGCTTCCGGTGGGGTTGCCGTGGGTGTCGAGGCGCCAGGCGGCGAGGTGGTCGGCGTTCATGTCGACCCCGATCACACCGTCGGCCAGCGCCGCGGCCAGGGGAACGGTCCTGGACACGGGAATCTGCCAGGACGCTGTTACGTACCAGCGGTCGCGGGTTACGTCGTGGTGGATGCGGTAGGCGACGGCCCGGTTGGCTGCCACGCGGTCGGCCCACTCCTGCCCGCGGTGCGCAAACGTCACCCGGCCGGTGAGGACGTACCGGCCATGCGGAGCATTGG
This sequence comes from Streptomyces sp. NPDC056296, assembly GCF_042268605.1. Classification (NCBI taxonomy): domain Bacteria; kingdom Bacillati; phylum Actinomycetota; class Actinomycetes; order Kitasatosporales; family Streptomycetaceae; genus Streptomyces; species Streptomyces sp. NPDC056296. The sequence goes on from NZ_JBHJRX010000045.1 coordinate 43,924, forward strand.
CCAACTCCTTGAGCGGGGCGGGCAGCTTGATGCTGACCTCACCGGCGGGGCTGATGCGGAGGGTCTCGTTCCCGAACCGTTTCCCGCTCTCCCCGTCCGCCTGTAGGAACCACCGTGCCGCTTCCCAGCGTTCGCGCCATTGACGGTCGGTGAGTGGGGTGGCGGGCAGGTGATGCCGGGTGCGGGCCAGGCGCCTGCCGCCCCGCACCACGTGCACGGTCCCGGCCGCCCAGTCGGCGCGTGTTCGCTCCAGCTGGCACTCCAGTACGTGGAGGCGGCGGGCCTTGGCATGCCATTCTCGCCTGCTGCGGTAACCACCCGGCGCCTTCTTCGAACCCTTCTGTCCGACCGGTAGTGACAACCGATGCCGCACGGTCCGCACGCCCGCCTCCAGGGACTGGATACGGACGAGAGCGCAGCGGCGGGCCAGCGCCCACTGATCATGCGACGCCTTCGTGATCGCGCCCGCCCACCGGGCAGACGACGAAGGCGTCAGCTCACGCTTACGCACCGCCCAGGCCCCGGCATCGTGGTCCAGGCCGTCACGGCAGCGCGCCTTCAGATCACGAGAGGCCAGCGTGCCCAAATGCGCGCCCACCCGCCGCAGCACCTCCACGTCCACGGCGGTGAGCTGCTTGAGCCGGGTACGGACCGTCGCTCCCGACGGGGCCCGTGCGACGAACGGCGCCGCAAGCTTCCGCAGACCACCCACCCCTACACCCCCCGACAAGCCCCGGAAACGCGCTCACCACACCCAACGAGCGCACCCGTCAGAGGTCACACATTCGACACGCGGACTTCCGTTCCCTCCCGCGGGGCAATAGGGCGCATTCCCCCGGACCACGCCGCCGCACTCATTCACACATGCCAGAACACACTCTGGAACAGTCAAAAGCCAGCAATTCCCAACCTCCTGTTCGCCCTGCTCAAGGGAGCCGCTGCCGGGCAGCGGACACGTGTCCCTGTGGGAGGGCATCGAGTACCAGCTGACCCGCCCCGGCTCCGGCTTCATCCTCGACGAGGGCTCCGGCTCCTGGGGTGTCCCCCAGTCCTGGCTGTACTACGACCGCGTCCTGCCGCTCGGCGGCCTCGCCGGGGCGCTGCTCCTGCTGGCCACCTGGCGCTGGTCGGTCACCGCACGGGCGTTTGCCGGACCGGCCCTAACGGTCGCCAACGCCCCCTACGAGGCCGCCGCCGACTGGCTGGCGACCGAGGTGCCGAACCCGGAAGACACCCGCGTCCTCGTCGACGACGCGCTCTGGCTGGACCTCGTGCACGCCGGCTACGAACCCGGGCTCGGGGTCATCTGGTTCTACAAGGCGGACCTCGACCCGGCGGTGACGAAGACGATGCCGGGCGGCTGGCGCGACATCGACTACGTGGTCGCCTCCCCGACGGTGCGGCGCGACGCGGTCGACCTGCCCAACGTCAAGGCCGCCATGAACCATTCGGCCCCGGTCGCCGTCTTCGGCACCGGTGCGGACCGCATCGAGATCCGCCGCATCCAGCCCTCCGGAGCCGCCCGATGAGCCACGAGTCCACCGTCCCCGACGAGCTGGGACATCCGGCCGTAGGCGCTTCGGAGGTGCCCGAGCCGGGCGCCGTCACCATCGTCGTACCGACCTTCAACGAGTCGGGCAACGTACGGCGGCTGCTGCACCTGATCACCGAGTCCGTACCCGCCCGGCTGCCCTGCGAGGTCGTCTTCGTGGACGACTCCACCGACGACACCCCGGACGTGATCCGCGAGGCGGCGCTCGACTGCCCCTTCCCGGTCACCGTCCTGCACCGGGACGAACCGTCCGGCGGGCTCGGCGGCGCGGTCGTCGAGGGCATGAAGGCGGCCGGGTCGGACTGGATCGTCGTCATGGACGGCGACTGCCAGCACCCGCCCTCCCTGGTGCCGGAGCTGGTCGCCACCGGCGAGCGGGCGAACGCCGGACTCGTCGTCGCCTCCCGCTACATCAAGGGCGGCAGCCGCGCCGGGCTGGCGGGCAGCTACCGGATCGCCGTCTCGCGCGCGGCGACCTGGCTGACCAAGGCGCTCTTCCCGCGTCGGCTGCACGGCCTCAGCGACCCGATGAGCGGCTTCTTCGCCATCCGCCGCAGCGAGGTCACCGCCGAGGTCCTCAAGCCGCTCGGCTACAAGATCCTCCTCGAACTCGCCGTGCGCAGCCGCCCCCAGGCGGTCACCGAGGTGCCGTTCGTCTTCGAGGAGCGGTTCGCCGGGGAGTCCAAGTCCACGGCGCGGGAGGGGCTGCGCTTCCTGCGCCACCTGGCCGGACTGCGCACCACCTCGCCGCTGGCCCGCATGGTCGTCTTCGGCCTGATCGGCCTGAGCGGCTTCGTCCCGAACCTCGCCGCGCTGTGGGCGCTCACCGAGGCCGGGCTGCACTACCTCCCCGCCGAGATCGTCGCCAACCAGTTCGGCGTGGCCTGGAACTTCCTGCTCCTGGAGCGGCTGCTGTTCCGCGACCGGCGCCGGCACCGGCACTGGGCCGACCGGACCCTGCGGTTCGGGCTGATCGCCAACGCCGACCTGGTGCTGCGCATACCGCTCATCGCTCTGCTCGTCGGGGAGTTCGGGCTGACCGTGCTGCCGGCCACCGCCCTGGCCCTCGTCATCACCTTCGTCCTGCGCTTCGCCGGGACGGAGGCGCTCGTGTACCTCCCGCGCCGACGTCGTACGGCCCGCACAGCAAGGAGTGAGGCATGAGAAGCAGACCGCGAAGGGGCCCTCGCAGGGTCCCCCGAAGGAGAACCTCCGCCCTCCTGGCGGTGTCCGCCCTCACCGGCGGCCTCCTGCTCACCGCACCCCAGCCCGCCTCCGCCGCCAACCTGATCACCAACCCCGGCTTCGAGACCGCCGGCACCGGCGACATGCCGTACTGCTGGTCGAAGTCCGGCTGGGGCGACAACGACTTCACCTTCGAGACGGTCGCCGACGCCCACACCGGCACCAACCGGTCAGCCCCACCGTCTCCGGCTGCGACCGGCACTACGGTTCCGCCAACGTCTGCGTGCCGACCGCCTTCCCGGCCGAGGTGAAGAAGACGACGGCCGCCCGCTGCGACTGGCTGAAGCGCAACGACTACGGCCGCCTGGCGGTCAACGGCCAGGACGACCCGCTGCGCTTGGACCCGAACGGGGACGGCACCGCCTGCGGGAAGGGGGACGTCAGGCGCCGCTGAGGATCAGCGCGCCCAGTGTGAGCTGAGCACCCCACTGCAGGGCGACGGCCCCGCACCTGGCGGACGTCCACCGGGTGCGGGGCCACGCCAGTGCCAGTACGCCCAGGGTTCCCGCCGCCCAGAAGCAGGCCCACAGCGCCTCGCCCGGCACGGTCGAGCACTGTTCGCCGTACGTCAGACAGCGGCCGCCCCGTTCGGTGGCGAGCACGGCGAGCCACGCGACGACGACGGTCGGCAGGAGCAGGACGAGCCCGGCCACGGACCACCCGGTCAGGGCGCGGGCGGCGGGCTGGGGTGCGGCGGCGGGCTGCGGTGCGGCGGGTGAGGGCGGGGTGCTCATGCCGTCCATCACAGCGCGCCGGTGGCCCCCGGTGATCGGTCCGCGTACTCAACCGCCGTACTCAACCTCCGTGAGTACTCCGGCGCACCGCCGCCTCCACGATGGCCTCCAACTGCTCGTGGTGCGCGCCCTTCCAGTACGCGCGCCCGCACGCGCGGCACTTCGCGAACACGTCGTACGATCGCTCGGTCCCTCCCTTGAGCTGGTCCGCCACCTCCTCCTTGGTGGCCTCCTTCAGCAGTCCGTTGCAGGCGGTGCACCTCGTCCACGGGCGCAGCTCGGGCCGGAACCGGTCCAGGACCTCCTGGAGCTGGTCCTCGGGGCGGGTGCTGTAGACGTAGGCGCCGGCCCACAGTTCCCGGCGGCGCAGCAGGCCGCGGTCGCGGCTGAGCATGACCCGCTTCTCGGCCGCCGACAGCGCCGCGAGCGCCGGGTCGCCGAGGTCCGTCGACTCGTACGCCGTGTCCACGCCGAGCAGCCGCAGCCGGCGGGCGAGGGTGCCGAGGTGCACGTCGAGCAGGAAGCGCAGGGGAGCGCCCGGGACCCGCTGGGGGCGTTCCACGGGCCGTACGCTCACCGACTCGCCGCCCGTGGGGACGTGTCCGGGCGGCACCTCGCGGCCGTCCACGAGGAGCGTGCCGACCTCGGTCAGCGGGACGCCGAGGGACTCGACGACATGGCCGAGCGTGGAGACGCCGTCGGTGGCCGCGCGGGCGGCGCCGGTGGGACGGGCGCGCGGCACGAACAGATGCAGTTCGGGGGCGAACTCGACGTGGATCTCGGGACCGTTCACCGGGCCAGGATGCCACGGGGGAGAGACGCGGCCTCAGCCCTTTTCCGGCGGGCCGGCGGGCCGTGCGGGCCGGAGCGTCTAGTACGCGACCAGCGAGATCCCCACGTAGTGCGCGATGAAGGCCGCCAGCGTGAAGGAGTGGAAGACCTCGTGGAAGCCGAACCAGCGCGGTGACGGGTTGGGCCGCTTGAGGCCGTAGATCACGCCGCCCGCGCTGTAGAGCAGGCCGCCGACGATCACCAGGACCAGCACGGCGATGCCGCCGGCCCGCATGAATTCCGGCAGGTAGAAGACGGCCGCCCAGCCCATGGCGAGGTAGCAGGGCGTGTAGAGCCAGCGCGGGGCGCCGACCCAGAAGACGCGGAAGAGGATGCCCGCCGCCGCGGCGGCCCAGATGCCCCACAGCAGCCACTGCCCCTTGGCCTCCGGCAGCAGAAGCATCGTGAGCGGCGTGTAGGTGCCCGCGATGATCAGGAAGATGTTGGCGTGGTCGAGGCGGCGCAGTACGCCGTCCATCCGCGGGCTCCAGTCGCCCCGGTGGTAGAGCGCGCTGACGCCGAACAGCAGGCAGGCCGTGAGGACGTAGATCCCGCAGGCGACGCGTGCTTCGGTCGACTCGGCGAGGGCGGTGAGCACCAGGCCCGCGACGAGTACGGCCGGGAACATACCGAGATGCAGCCAGCCGCGCAGCTTCGGCTTGACCGGATGCGGCAGGGAGAGCGCTACGGGACCGCGGCCGTCGGCGGGCGTGTCCCTGGGCGCGTCGGAGGCGGACGCAGTCATGGAGGCATCGTACCTACGGGACCGTAAGTTACGCATCAGTACGGACGTTCGTGGACGCTGAGTGGTCATCGTCTCACGGGGTACCCGGCCGCGCACTCCCGATGCGTGCACGTGGCGATCCTCACGCCGCTCAGGTGTGACGCCCCCTGGACAGATGGGCGCTCACGTCGGATGATCAAATGAGTGCGGTCGACACCGGATGAGCGCCCAAGAGGTCAACGTCACGCATCCGGGTCGCAGCCCCCACGGGGCCTCCAAACAAAAAACCCCTCATTTAGGAGCAATCGTGGCGCGCGACATCGCTGCTCCCCCCGTCCCCACCAACCACCAGGAGCTGATCTCGTGGGTGAACGAGATCGCCGAACTGACCCAGCCGGACGAAGTGGTCTGGTGTGACGGATCCGAGGCCGAGTACGAGCGCCTGTGCGGGGAGCTCGTGGCGAAGGGCACCTTCCGCAAACTCGACCCGATCAAGCGCCCCAACTCCTACTACGCGGCCTCCGACCCCTCCGACGTCGCGCGCGTCGAGGACCGGACCTTCATCTGCTCCGCGAAGGAGGAGGACGCCGGCCCGACCAACCACTGGAAGGACCCCGCCGAGATGCGGGAGATCTTCAGGGGGGAGAGGGGTGAGGGCGGCCTGTTCCGCGGCTCGATGCGCGGCCGGACCATGTACGTCGTGCCCTTCTGCATGGGCCCGCTCGGCTCGCCGCTGTCCGCGCTCGGCGTGGAGATCACCGACTCCGCGTACGTCGCCGTCTCCATGCGCACCATGACCCGCATGGGACAGCCGGTCCTGGACGAGCTCGGCGGCGACGGCTTCTTCGTCAAGGCCGTGCACACCCTCGGCGCCCCCCTGGAGCAGGGCCAGGAGGACGTTCCGTGGCCGTGCAACAGCACCAAGTACATCTCGCACTTCCCCGAGGACCGCGAGATCTGGTCCTACGGCTCCGGCTACGGCGGCAACGCCCTGCTCGGCAAGAAGTGCTACGCCCTGCGCATCGCCTCCGTCATGGCCCGCGACGAGGGCTGGCTCGCCGAGCACATGCTGGTGCTGAAGCTGACCCCGCCCACCGGCGCGCCCAAGTACGTCGCCGCCGCCTTCCCGTCGGCCTGCGGCAAGACCAACCTCGCCATGCTGGAGCCCACGATCTCCGGCTGGACCGTGGAGACGATCGGCGACGACATCGCCTGGATGCGCTTCGGCGAGGACGGCCGCCTGTACGCGATCAACCCCGAGGCCGGTTTCTTCGGCGTCGCGCCCGGCACCGGTGAGCACACCAACGCCAACGCGATGAAGACCCTGTGGGGCAACTCCGTCTTCACCAACGTCGCTCTCACCGACGACGGCGACGTGTGGTGGGAGGGCATGACCGAGGAGACGCCCGCCCACCTGACCGACTGGAAGGGCAACGACTGGACGCCCGAGTCCGGTACGCCCGCCGCGCACCCCAACGCCCGCTTCACCACACCCGCCGCGCAGTGCCCGATCATCGCGCCGGAGTGGGAGGACCCCAAGGGCGTGCCGATCTCGGCGATCCTCTTCGGCGGCCGCCGGGCGACCGCCGTCCCCCTCGTCACCGAGTCCTTCGACTGGAACCACGGCGTCTTCCTCGGCGCCAACGTGGCCTCCGAGAAGACCGCCGCCGCCGAGGGCAAGGTCGGCGAGCTGCGCCGCGACCCGTTCGCCATGCTGCCGTTCTGCGGCTACAACATGGGCGACTACATGGGTCACTGGGTCGACGTGGCCAAGGACAAGGACCAGTCCAAGCTGCCCAAGATCTACTACGTCAACTGGTTCCGCAAGGACGACGAGGGCAAGTTCGTCTGGCCGGGCTTCGGTGAGAACGGCCGCGTCCTGAAGTGGATCGTGGAGCGCCTGGAGGGCAAGGCGGACGGCGTCGAGACCCCGATCGGCGTGCTGCCGACCAAGGACTCCATCGACACCGACGGCCTCGACCTCGCCGACGCCGACCTGGACTTCCTGCTCAGCGTCGACAAGGAGGTGTGGCGCGAGGAGGCGGCGCTCGTCCCCGAGCACCTGAACACCTTCGGCGACCACACGCCCACCGAGCTGTGGGACCAGTACCGCAACCTGGTGCAGCGCCTGGGCTGACCGTCCCCACCCAGCTCCGCGTCCGGTCCGACTAGCCCTGACCCGCGAAGTCGTCACGAAGGCCGGCCGCGAGGGGGTCTCCTCCCCGCTCCAGTAGCTCGCAGTACCCGGAGCGTGGGGGAGCCCCGCTCGGGCCGGGTCCCCGCACAACGGCGTGCGACGGACCCGGCCCTTCAGCGTTGATCCCCCCCCGTTGTGCGCCCGTTCAGCCCGAGCGGTCCTCCAGATACCGCGTGTGGGACTCCTGCCGCCGGGCCTCGGCATCCCGCAGCCGGTCCGTCAGCCGCTCCGCCTCCTCGTGGAGCAGCGCGAGCTGCCGTTCCAGGTGCCGCTCCGGCGGTTCCTGCCCCGGCGTCATCCGCGTCCACCACCGGGCCCGCACATAGGCGTCGACCGCCTCCGGCACGTCCTGCCGCACCGCCCGCGACACCGCGTGCACGCCGTCCGGGTCGGCCGCCAGCACCTCGGCGACCCAGCCAGGCTCCAGCAGCGCCCCCAGCAGACCGGTCAGCCCACCCAGGCGTTCCCCGGCGGCCGGCGGCAGTTCGACGTCGGCCAGGTAGGCGCGCAGCCGCCCGAAGTCGCCGCGCACCTCCTCCAGCTGGGCCGACAGCTGCGCCGACGGGTCCGGGAAGTCGGGCGGCGCGGGCCGCTCCGGCGGGGCGACCAGCGCGCCGGCGCCGTACAGGCCGGCGACGACCACGGGCCAGTACGGTCCCGCCACGCCAGTGAAGGTCAGCACCACGCCCGCGAGCCCGCAGGCACTGCCGGTCAGGTTCTTGCGGGACTCCAGGTACGCCCAGACCCCGTTGCCCTTACTGGTAGCCACGGATCTCCTCGAAGGCGCCGTCCAGCGAACCCTTCTGGGCGTCGAAGAGACGGCCGCCGGTCAGTTCGGCGATGTGCGCCAGTTCCGTGCGGTCGGAGTCGCCGAAGAGGATGGGGAAGACCGGGATCTCCTGCCGCGCCTTGTTCAGCGAGCCGTAGAAGCGGTCGAAGTCGGCCGCGTCGGCGCCGGTGGTGTTCTCGCCGTCCGTCATCAGCACGATCGACGTGAACGCGTCCCGCCCGCCGCCGAGATGGTCGTACGCCTTCTCCAGCGACGTGTAGACCGCGGTGTCGCCCTGGGCCGTCAGGCTTTTCGTGTCCCGGCGGATGCCGTCCAGCCCGGTCCGCGGGTCGGCGGGGTCCACGACGTGGGTCGCCACGCGCTTGACGTCCGATCCGAAGGGCATCAGCGTCACCTCCTCGCGGTCGCGGAAGTCGCCGGTCAGGGCGGTGAGCGCCGCCTTCAGCCGGCGCAGCCGCTCGCCCTCCATCGAGCCGGATGTGTCGAGGACGTACACCGTCCGGGACGGGCGGCGCAGATCGTTCTCGTAGGCGTCGAGCAGGCCGTCGGCGACGGACCGGGTGCCTGGGTAGGGCAGTTCGCGCCGCCGGCTCGTGTCCAGGGCGGACGTGAGCGGCACGGAGGCGAGGACCGGGCGGCGGTGCGTCCCGGTCGTGATCTCCTCCTGGAGCTCCGGGGTGCGCAGCGCCTCGGCGACGCGGCGGACGTCCTCGCGGGTCGCGGCGTTCGTCGACGCGAGCGTGGAGAGCGGGTAGTCGGCGGTGATCACGCCGTCGGTGGGGCGGACGACGGTGAGGCCCGGGATACCGATGAGGACGGACTCGTAGTTGAGCAGCGCGTCGACGTTCCCCCGCCGCTGGTACGCCGCCAGCCAGCCCGACGAGCCCGAGGTGAGCCGCTGCCCGGTGAAGAACTTCCTCAGCCGCGGCGTCGCCTTCGCCACGTCGGCGTCCGTGAGCGCGGACTGGGCGCCGGAGAGCGCGGAGGCGACCGAGACGAGGGTGGCGAAACCGGAGTTGGAGCGGGCCGGGTCGGTCATGCCGTAGGTGAGCTTCCCGTCGGCGACGGCCCGCTCGACCTGGGACCAGGTGACCTGCCCGGGTCGCCAGCCCAGCCTCTCGACGGTGGCGGCCTTCACACCGATGGCGACGGGGCTGGTCATCACCGGCGTCTCGGAGACGACCCGTTCCGCCGCCTCGGGACGCAGCCGCAGCGAGTCGTTGGACGACAGCCACACCGCGTCGTACTTCCCGTCAGCGCCGCCCTTCGCCAGCAGGTCGACGGCGTCGAGGGTGCCGATCGGGGTGAGGCGGACGGTGACGCCGGTGTCCTCGCGGACCTGTTCCAGCACCGGGGCCATGTCGGTCAGCTCGCTGGAGGCGAGGACGCGCAGGGTGCCGGGCTCGGCGGTGCCGGGTACTCCGGGGGTCGGCGGCCCGTCCGTCCCGTCTCCCTTCTCCTGCGTGGTGCAGGCGGTGAGGACGGCGAGCGCGGTGAGGCAGACGGCGAGGGCGCGTCTCATCCGAGCCCTCCTTCCCGGGACTCCAGCGCGCCCTGCGCCCGGCTGCGCTCCAGGTAGGCGCTCGCGTGCCGCAGTTCCCCGGTCAGGGACTCCACGGTGGCCGCCATCGACTCCGTCGCCTGGACCTTGTAGGTGTCGATGGCGTCGAGGGTGCGGTAGATCTGCTGGAAGGCGGTGCGCAGGGTCTCCGCCCCCACCGCGGGGTCGGCGGCGATGCGCTGGATCTCCCCGTTCTGGGTGGCGAGCATCTCCGCGTTGCCCCGGATCAGCTCCTCCGTCGTCCCGCGCAACGCGTTGACCTGCTCGACGACCTTCTTCTGGTGGTCCAGCGCGGAGGCCAGCATCACGGAGATCCGCAGCGCGGACACCGTGGTCGTGGCCGCCCGGTCGACGCCCTTGATCAGCTCCTCGTTGTTGCGGCGTACGACGTCCATGGCGAGGTAGCCCTGCGCGCACACCGCGAGCTGGGTGAGCAGGTCCTGGTGCTTCTGGCGGACCGGGAAGAGGACGTCCGCGCGCACGGCGTCGGCGGCCTGCGGGTCGGCCGGCTCCACGCCCGCGACGTGCTGCTCGACGGCCGTGTCCAGGGCCTCGGTGAGTACGACGTACTCCTGGAGCTTGCCCATGGTCTCCCACAGGCGGACCCGCTCGGTCTGCAACGCGGCGTTGTCGCGGCGCAGTTCGTCCTGGCCGCCGCGCAGCGAGCCCACGATCTTGTTCAGGGTGCCCTGGGCGGAGGCGTACTTGGCGACGTGGTCGCGCAGCTTGTTGCTGCCGGGCAGCCGGGACAGGAACCTGCGGCCCTTGTTCGCGGGCAGGTCGCGCGGGTCCAGGTCCTCGACCACGCGCCGCAGCTCCACCAGGGAGCCGGCGACCCGCGCCTGGGCGTCGCCGCCCTGGTCCGGCAGGCTGCGCACGGTGCGCTCCAGCATGCGGTTGGACTGCGAGGCGGCGGTGCGCATCTCGGCGGCGCCGAGTCCGGTGATCTCGCCGACCTTGCCGGCGAACTCCGGCGACCGGGCGTCGAGCGCGGCGAGGCCCTCGACGTAGGCGGCGGCCTTGCGGGCCATGTCGGCGCGGGCCCCGTCGTCGACGGGCACGAGTCCGCCGGCCTTCTCCCGGGGCACGGGGGCGACGGGCTCGGGCGGGGTGAGGGTGAGCGTGAAGTCGTTGTCGGTGTCGGTCACTTGGCCGATCCCCCTGTGGTCCGCTGTCATCCGCGCGCCCGGCGGGCCATCTCGTGCAGCACCTCGGAGGTGGGCACGGGCGCCTGCCGGACGCCGGTCAGCTGCTGGTTGAGATACGCGGTGTGGGCCTCGGTCGCCTTGGTGAACTCCGCGCCCGCGCCCTGCGGCCGGAACCCGTGCCGGACGGCCAGTTCCCGCAGCCGCGGATCGCCGGCGAGGAGTTCGCCGAGCGCGCGGCCCTCGTCGGTGAGCGGTACGACGGTGTGGTCGCTGGTGGCGGTGGTGTCCGGGTACAGGACGGTCAGGTCCCCGACGCTCTCGCCGCCCTCCCGCAGCAGCGCGGCGACCTGCGACTCGTACACCAGCACCAGCGGGTCGCCGACGCCGCTGGTGAAGTCCCGGAACGCCGCGTCCGTGCTGGACTTCTGGGCGCCCTGCACCTGGACCAGCTTGCGCATCAGGGGCGCGGTCCGGTCCACGTCGGCGTCGCTCGCGGCCACCCGGTCGCCGTTCGCCACGTAGGAGGCGGCGGCCAGGTAGAGGGCGCCTGAGTTGGAGGTCTCCGGGTCCGTGGTCGCGATGTACACCGTCCCGGTCAGCTCGCCGTACTTCTCGGCACCCTTCAGCTGCTGCCAGGTGCGGTCGGCGCGGGCCGCGTCGAGGTAGGCGCCCATCTTCAGGGTGCCGCCCCTGCTGCGGTCGAGTGCGGCGAGCCCGTTCGCCGCGAGCACCTGGGCGGCGCTGCGGTGGGCGACCACGACGAGCGGTGAGTAGAAGGGCCGGGGCAGCGGCTTGCGTACGCCGTGCTTGTCGGCGAGTTCGTCGGCCGGGGCCTGGCTGGAGGGGAAGGCGAGGTCGTAGCCCTTGAGGTCGAGCTCCTCCATCGCCCAGGACCCGGAGGTCTCCGCCCTTACGGTGTAGCCCTTGGCGGCGAGGGCCTTCACCACGTCGGCGTCGGCGAAGAAGGCTGCCTTCTCCGACCCGATGATCGCGCGCACGGTCTTCGTTGCCGTGGCCTTGTCCTCCGCGTCATCCGCTTGCCGGCCCGCGACGACGGCTGCCACCACTCCGCCGATCAGCAGGACCGCGAGGACGATTCCCGAGATACGTCTCACACGCGGAGCATGCTCCCGGAACTCAACATTCCTGACGTGCGGCCATGAACGGGGGGTGTCGTACCGGACCCGGACGTGCAACGCCCGCGAGGGGGTGTGTGGCACCCGGTCCGCGCGTCGCTGCGGGTGCGCGCGGACCGGGGCCGTACGGGGGAGCCCGGTGCGGGCTCAGGGGGTGGAGCCCGGCGGGAACGGGCTCAGTGCGAGGTGAGTTCGCGCGGCTCCAGGGCCGCGGAGTGCGCGTCCATGCGTTCGGCGGTCAGGATGGCGACCGCCGTGTCGGCGCGGGAGGCCGCCACCACCAGGGCGCGGCCCGCGAGGGTGTGCGCCCGCCGGTGCAGGGCCGCCAGATGCGGCTCGGGGCGGGCGGCGGTCACCGGCACGCGGACCGGCGTCCGCCCTCCCCGCAGCCGGGCCACCTGCTCGGCGAGCCGGTCGGCCGCGGTGTCCAGGCCGGCCGAGGGGGCCAGCGCGCGCAGTTCGTCCGTGACGGCGAGCAGTGCGGCGAGATGGCCCGCGAGCTGGATGTCCAGCTCTTCCTCCCGGGACCGGTGGGGGAAGTCCGAGGTGCTGCCGGCCATCGTGCTGTGGACCGACTTGGTACGGATCGGTTCGTACATGGGATGGCCTCCTGAGTGCTTCAGGAAACCATCCTACATTAGATTTAATCTAAAGTTGAGAGAGCTCGCGATCTGGCTCAAGCTCAAGCTCAGGGCCGGGATCGGGGTCGGGGTCGGGGCCGCGGTCAGGGCTGGCTGTAACCGTCCAGGAAGTTCCCGATCCGGTCCACCGCCTCGCGCAGGTCCCCGGCCGTCGGCAGGGTCACCACCCGGAAGTGGTCGGGCTCGGGCCAGTTGAAGCCGGTGCCCTGGACGACCATGATCTTCTCCTGGCGCAGCAGGTCCAGGACCATCCGCCGGTCGTCCTTGATCTTGAAGACCTTGGGGTCGAGGCGGGGGAAGAGGTACAGCGCGCCCTTCGGCTTCACGCAGGTCACCCCCGGAATGCTGGTCAGCGCCTCGTGGGCGGCGTCCCGCTGCTCCCGCAGCCGCCCGCCCGGCAGTACCAGCTCGTTGATGGTCTGCCGCCCGCTGAGCGCCGCGACCACGCCGTGCTGGCCCGGCATGTTGGCGCACAGCCGCATGTTGGCCAGGATCGTCAGGCCCTCGATGTAGGACTCGGCGTGCGCGCGCGGACCGGAGATCGACATCCAGCCGACCCGGTAGCCGGCCACCCGGTACGCCTTCGACATGCCGTTGAAGGTGAGGGTGAGCAGGTCCGGGGCGATCGCGGCGGTCGGGGTGTGCGTGGCCTCGTCGTACAGGATCTTGTCGTAGATCTCGTCGGAGCAGACCAGCAGGTTGTGCCGGCGCGCGATGTCGGTCAGCCCGCGCAGCATCGCCTCGTCGTAGACCGCACCCGTCGGGTTGTTCGGGTTGATGATCACGAGCGCCTTGGTGCGGTCGGTGATCTTCCGCTCGACGTCCGCGAGGTCGGGCATCCAGTCGGACTGCTCGTCGCACCGGTAGTGCACCGCCGTGCCGCCGGACAGCGAGACGGCGGCCGTCCACAGGGGGTAGTCGGGCGCCGGGACCAGGACCTCGTCACCGTCGTCCAGCAGGCCCTGCATCGCCATCACGATCAGCTCGGAGACGCCGTTGCCGATGAAGACGTGCTCGACGTCCGTCTCGATGCCGAGGGTCTGGTTGTGCATGACGACCGCCCGGCGCGCGGCCAGCAGCCCCTTGGCGTCGCCGTAACCGTGTGCCGTCGAGACGTTGCGGAGGATGTCCTCCAGGATCTCCGGCGGGCACTCGAAACCGAAGGCGGCCGGGTTGCCGGTGTTCAGCTTCAGGATGCGGTGCCCGGCCGCTTCCAGCCGCATCGCCTCCTCGAGCACCGGGCCCCGGATCTCGTAACAGACGTTGGCGAGCTTGGTCGACTGGATCACCTGCATGTCCGTGAGCTTACGACCCGGTTGCGCCTCATGGGTCGTGTTGTCCGCCACGTGGGACGTGCGGTTTGGGTGGATTTCCCCAGGCGCGCGGGCCGCTAGCGCCGAGTCCGCCGCACGGACCGCCCCGCCAGTACGTCCGTCCGCCGCCCGTCCTCCATCACGAACCGCCCGTCGACCAGTACGTACGGGATGCCCGTCGGCAGCACGCGCGGGTTCCCGTACGTGCTGCCCGCCGCGACCGTCGCCGGGTCGAAGAGCACCAGGTCGGCCCGGTACCCCTCACGGACCAGCCCCCGGTCCGGCAGCCGCAGCCGGGCCGCCGGGCGCGAGGTGAGGTGGGCGACGCACTCCTCCAGCGACAGCACGCCCAGCTCGCGCACGTAGTGGCCCAGGTAGTGCGGGAAGGTGCCGTAGGCGCGCGGGTGCGGCTTGCTGCCCTGGAGGATGCCGTCCGAGCCGCCGGTGTGGACGCGGTGCCGCATGATCGCGCGGACGTTCTCCTCGTGGCCGACGTGCTGGAGGATGGTCGGGGCCAGCCGGTCGGCCAGGAGCAGATGGCGGGCGACCGCCCAGGGGGTCTCGCCGCGCAGCCGCGCCGACTCCAGGACCGTGCGGCCGACGTACTCGCCGAGGGCCGGGTCGCCCGTGCCGGAGATCTCGATCGTCTCCCACTCCACGGGAACGCCGTGGCAGCCGTCGGCGCCGATCTCCTCCAGGTGGTGCCGGACGCGCTCGGCGGTGTCGTCGTCCGCCAGCCGCTTGAGGATCTGCTCCGGGCCGCCCTCGCTGGCCCAGCTCGGCAGCAGCGCCACGAGGGTCGTGCAGCCGGGCGTGTACGGGTAGGTGTCGAGGGTGATGTCGGCCCCGGTGGCCAGCGCGTCGTCGAGCAGGGTCAGCAGCTCGGGCGCCCGGCCCTTGTTGACGCCGAAGTTCATGGTGGCGTGGGCGAGGTGGAGGGGGCAGTCCGCCTCGCGGGTCAGCGCCACCATCTCCTCGTACGCCTGGAGCGCCCCGGCGCCGTACGAGCGATGGTGCGGGCAGTAGTAGCCGCCGTACGACGCCACCACCCGGCACAGCTCGGTCAGCTCGGCGTCCTTGGCGTACATGCCGGGCGTGTACGTCAGCCCGGACGACATGCCGACCGCGCCCTGCTCCATGCCCTCGGCGACCAGGCGGCGCATGTGCTCCAGCTCGCCCTCGGTCGCGTCCCGGTCGTCCCAGCCGACCGCGAGGGCGCGCACCGTGCCCTGCGGTATGAGGTAGGCGGCGTTGACCGCGATGCCCCCGTCGAGCCGGTCCAGGTACTCGCCGACCGACCGCCAGTCGAAGTCGATGTCGTCGCCGGGGCCGTTCCACCCGGCGATCGCGCGGCGCACCTCGCCGAGGGTGCGGTCGTCGACCGGCGCGTACGACAGCCCGTCCTGGCCGATGACCTCCAGGGTGACGCCCTGGGCGGCCTTGGCGCTGTGGTCCGGGTCCCGCAGCAGCGCCAGGTCGCTGTGGGCGTGCATGTCGACGAAACCGGGGGCCAGGACCAGGCCCTCGGCGTCCAGCTCCCGGCGGGCCTTGGGGCGCTGGCAGCCGGCGGCCGCCGCCTCCTTGACGATCGAGACGATCCGCCCGCCGTCGACCACGACGTCCGCGCGGTAGGAGTCGGCGCCGGAGCCGTCGACGACCTCCGCGTCCCTGATGACCAGCTCTTCCATGTCCGGCTTCCCTCTCTCGGGCGTCTCAGAAGAACGTGCGGACGTAGTCGACGACCGTCCCGTCCGCCTGCGCGACCGGGATGAGCTGCCACTTGTCGAAGGACGTGCACGGGTGGGAGAGGCCCGTCCCGACCCAGTCGCCCACCTCCAGGTCCGCGTCCCCGGTCGTGCGCAGCCAGGCGTGCTGGTCGGACAGGCCGGTCACCTCGACGCCGGTGGCCGGACGCTCGGCGCCGTCGCGGCGGACGACCTGGGCGAAGGGCAGGTGGAGGTCGTAGGCCGCGTCCCGCTTGCCCGCGTTGGTGAACGCCTGCTCGGGGGTGGGGCGGGAGACGACCTGGCTCCACAGGCGGAAGGCGGGCTCCAGGGCGCCCTCCTCGGGGACCCGGTTGAAGGGGGTCAGCTCGCGGTAGTGGCCGTCGTCGTGGGAGACGTACGCGCCCGAGCGCAGCAGCTTCAGCACCGGCAGGGAGAGGCCGGGGACCTCGGCGAACACGTCGGCGACCGCGTCGAACCAGGCGCTGCCGCCCGCGCTCAGCACGATCTCGTCGAGCCCGGCCGCCGTGAACCGCCCCGCCTTGTCGAAGTCCACGGCCAGCGCGACCAGCCGTCGCAGCCACGCGTGCACCTTCTCGGGGTCGGCCCCGGGCACCTCGCCCTCGTACCCGGCGACACCGGCCAGCCGCAGCGTCCGCGCGCCGGCCACCGCGTCGGCGACGGCCGCGCACTCGGCCTCCGTGCGGACGCCGGTCCGGGCGCCCTCACCGGCGGCCAGTTCCACCACGACGTCCACTGGCCGGGCGGCGCCCGCCTCCGTCAGCGCCGCGTCCATCAGCCCGACGCCGCGCACCGAGTCGACGTAGCAGACGAAGCGGAAGTCCGGGTCGGCGTCCAGTTCGGCGGAGATCCAGCGCAGGGCGGCGGCGTCGACCAGCTCGTTGGCGAGGAAGATCCGCCGGAAGCCGAAGGCGCGGGCGACCCGCACCTGGTGCGGCACGGCGAGGGTGATGCCCCAGGCGCCGTGCTCGATCTGGCGGTGGAAGAGCTGCGGGGCCATGGAGGTCTTGCCGTGCGGCGCGAAGGCGAGACCGTGCCGGGTGGCGTACGTCTCCATCAGCCGCAGGTTGTGCTCCAGGCGCTCGGCGGACAGGGCCAGCACGGGGGTGGTGAAACCGCCGGTGAAGAGGTTGCGGCCCTGGCGGGTCAGCTCGGCGACGGTCAGACCGTCGGCGTCCGGCGGGAGGCCCTTGAAACGGTGGTCGACGCGCTCCTCGGCCAGACGGGCGAGGGCTTCGGTGCCGGTGTCGAGGGCCATGGAGCCTCCCTGATCTGATGCGTTGCAAGCAGTGCAACGATCGTTGCGTATATCGCTTACTGCTGTCTAACATCTCGGCCAACGCGGGGTCAACGGATCCGCCGAGGCCCGCGAGAGCGACGAGGAGCCCCCACCATCGTGACCGCCACCGGACCCACCAGCACCGCCCCCGACGTCGTGGACGTCGTCGCGCTCGGCGAGTCCATGGTCACCTTCCTTCCCTCCGTGCCCGGGCGACTCGCCGACGTACCCTCCTTCGACCGGGCCATCGGCGGCGCCGAGTCCAACGTGGCCTGCGTACTGGCCGCCGCCGGGCACTCCGCCCGCTGGGTCGGCCGGGTCGGCGCCGACGGTTTCGGCGACCACCTCGTCGAGGCGATCGGCGCCTACGGCGTGGACGTCTCCGCGGTGCGCCGCGACCCCGACCGCCCCACCGGCGTGTACTTCCGCACCGCCGGGGACCGGGCCACCGACGCGCACGAGGTGGCGTACTACCGGGCGGGCTCGGCCGCCTCCGCGATGTCGGCCCGGAACATGGACCTCGACGCGATCCGCTCCGGGCGCGTCCTGCACCTGTCCGGCATCACGCCCGCGCTCTCCGCCGACTGCCTCGCCCTGATGCGCGAACTCACCGCCCGCCGCCCCGGCCGGCCCCTCGTCTCCTTCGACGTCAACCACCGCCCCGGACTGTGGCGCGGGGACACCGACGGCTCACGGGTCCTCCTTGAACTGGCGCGCGGCGCCGACCTCGTCTTCGTCGGCGAGGACGAGGCCTGGGACCTGGGCGGCCCCGAGGCCGTGCGCGCCGCCCTGCCCGAACCCGAGCTGCTCGTCGTCAAGCAGGGCGCGACCGGCGCCACCGCCTTCCACCGGACCGCCGGCGCCGACGGCACCCAGGCCCACCACGTCACCACCGTCCCCGCCCTCACCGTCGACGTCGTGGCCGCCGTCGGTGCGGGCGACGCGTTCGCCGCCGGGTTCCTCTCCGCCACCCTGCGCGACCTGCCCGTCCGCGAGCGCCTGCGCCACGGCCACCTGATGGCCGCCGCCGCCCTCACCGCCCCCGGCGACCTCGCCACACCCCCGGCCCGGCACCACGCCGACCGCCTGGCCGCCCTCGACGACGACGCGTGGGGGAGACTGCGACTCGGCCCCGGCTGGACACAGGCCGGCGAAGGGGCCGAGGAGGAGGTACGAACCCCATGAGCCAGACCGTCGACCGCGCGCTGAGCATCCTGCCGCTGCTCGCCGAGGGCCCCGCCGACCTGGGCCGGGTCGCCGACCGCCTCGGCGTCCACAAGTCCACGGCGCTGCGCCTCCTGCGGACACTCCACGAGCACGGCTTCGTCTACCGCCAGTCCGACCAGCGCTACCGCCTCGGCGCCCGGCTGATCGCCCTGGCCCAGGAGGCGATGGAGAACCTCGACGTCCGCGAGATCGCCCACCCCCACCTCGTACGCCTCAACGAGAGTTGCGGACACACCGTCCACCTCGCCGTCTACGAGGAGAACGAGGTCCTCTACATCGACAAGGTGGAGAGCCGCTATCCGGTCCGCATGTACTCCCGGATCGGCAAGCCCGTCGCCATCACCGTCGCGGCCGTCGCCAAGCTGCTGCTCGCCGACCTCCCCGAGAACGAGCGCCGAGCCGTGGTCGAGAAGCTCGACTACCCCCTGTACACGGCCCGTTCGACACCGAGCGCCGACGGCTTCCTCAAGGAGCTGGCCAAGGTGCGCGAACAGGGCTGGGCCACCGACCTCGGTGGCCACGAGGAGTCCATCAACTGCGTCGCCGCGCCCATCCGGGGCGCCGACGGCCGGGTGACGGCCGCGATGTCGGTCTCCGCGCCGAACGTCGTCGTCACCGCCGACGAACTCCTCACCCTGCTCCCGCTGGTCCGCCGTACGGCGGACGCCATCAGCGGCGAGTACTCCGGCAGGACCCCAGTCAAGGAAGTCACCGCATGACCGACAAGATCGCCCTCACCCCCGCGACCCACACCGTCCCCCCGGCGAAGTTCAGCCACGGCGTCAAGAGGGGCAACATCCTCCAGGTCGCCGGCCAGGTCGGCTTCCTCCCCCACGAGGAGGGCAAGGCCCCCACCCCGGCCGGCCCGACCCTGCGCGAGCAGACCCTCCAGACCCTCGCCAACGTCAAGGCGATCCTCGAAGAGGGCGGTGCCTCCTGGGACGACGTGATGATGATCCGCGTCTACCTCACGGACGTGGACCACTTCGCCGAGATGAACGAGATCTACAACGCCTACTTCGAGGAGCAGGGCCTCACCCAGCCGCCCGCCGCGCGCACGACCGTCTACGTCGGTCTGCCCGCCGGACTCCTCATCGAGATCGACGCGCTGGCCGTCCTCGGCTGACCCTCGCCACCGTCTTTCCTTCCGTCTGACTGTCGCACGGGACGGCGCCCCTCACCCCCGGGGGCGCCGTGCCGCGCCCCGCCGTGCTCGAAAGCTGTATGTGTTTACCCAGAGGACCCCCGTATGTCCCCCATATCCCTCCAGCTCGCCGCCTCCGCACCAGCGGAGACCCCACCCCACACCGGTGGCCTGCTCCACCTGATCGACGGCACGGCGGGCCTGCTGACCGTCGCCACGATCGGCATCGTGCTGCTGCTCTTCCTGATCATCAAGGTGCGGCTGCAGCCGTTCGTCGCGCTGCTCGCCGTCTCCATAGCCGTCGGCCTGCTCGCCGGCCTGTCGGTCACCGAACTCTTCGGCACCGTCCAGAAGTCCGACGCCGTCTCCACCATCGAGTCCGGCATGGGCGGCATCCTCGGGCACGTCGCCATCATCATCGGCCTGGGCACCATGCTCGGCGCCATCCTCGAGGTCAGCGGCGGCGCCCAGGTACTCGCCTCCCGGCTGCTGGGCCTCTTCGGTGAGAAGCGCGCGCCCCTCGCCATGGGCCTGACCGGCCTGATCTTCGGTGTCCCGGTCTTCTTCGACGTGGGCATCTTCGTCCTCGCGCCCATCGTCTACGCCGCCGCCAAGCGCTCCGGCAAGTCGGTCCTGCTCTACTGCCTGCCCCTGCTGGCCGGCCTGTCGATGACCCACGCCTTCCTGCCGCCGCACCCCGGCCCGGTGGCCGCCGCCGGACTGCTCAAGGTGGAACTCGGCTGGGTGATCCTCATGGGCATCGTCTGCGGCATCCCGGCCGTACTCGCCGCCTGGGCGTTCTCCGCCTGGATCGGCCGCCGCATCTTCGTGCCCGTGCCGCAGGACATGGTCGAGGCCGCCGAGGAGGCCAAGCAGGCCGTCATCGACGAGCAGAGCAAGTCCGGCGTCGCGCCGCAGGAGCACCCGGTCGCGCTCGGCACGGTCCTCGGCATCATCGGCACCCCGCTGGTCCTCATCCTCGCCGCGACCTTCTCCTCCATCGCCCTGGACGAGTCCACCCTCCGCTCGGTGATCGAGTTCTTCGGCAACCCGTTCGTCGCCCTGACCATCGCCCTGCTCCTCGCCTACTACCTGCTCGGCATCCGGCGCGGCTGGTCCCGCAAGTCCCTGGAGACCGTCTCGACGGCCTCGCTGAAGCCGGTCGGCAACATCCTGCTGGTGGTCGGCGCGGGCGGCGTCTTCGGAGCCGTCCTCAGCGCCAGCGGCGTCGCCCAGGCCCTCTCCGACACCTTCAACGACGTCGGCCTGCCGGTGATCGTCCTCTCCTACCTGATCTCCCTGGTGCTGCGGGTCGCCCAGGGCTCGGCGACGGTGGCCATCGTGACGACGGCCGGCATCGTGGCACCGCTGCTCGCCGAGGGCGACCACTCCCAGGCGTTCGTCGCCCTGGTCATCATGGCCATCTCGGCGGGCTCCATCTTCGCCTCGCACGTCAACGACGGCGGCTTCTGGATGGTCGCCAAGTACTTCGGCATCAGCGAACGGGACACGCTGAAGACGTGGACCGTGCTGGAGAGCGTGCTGTCGGTCGCCGGGTTCGTGGTGGCGGCGGTGCTGAGCCTGTTCGTGTAGGCGTCTGATAACGAAGTTGGGGCTGGCTGTGTCCGACACAGGATCGTCGACCATACTGCCCGCTGTGGAGCAGCGCAGAGGATCGACCAGCCAGCCCCTGGAAGGCGCCGGATTCGACCCGGCATTCATCCCCGGGCTCACCGCGCCCGTGACCGGTGAGCCGGAGGACACGAGACCGGCGAAGGACGCGGAGGGGGAGCCCGAGGACGTTCGCGTCGCGGACGAGACCGCGGCTTCCGAACCCGCCGAACAGGCCGGGGAGCCGGAGGAGGGGGAAGAGGCCCCGGACCCCGACGGCCCCGTCTTCGAGGCCGCCGACCGCCGCGCCAGGATCGTCGCCGACCACAAGGGCGTACGTCTCTCCCTCGACGACCAGAGCTGCGAGTTCCGCTGGAACGAGGTCGGGGCCGTCGAGACGGAGACGGGCCGCTTCGGCAAGCGGTTCACCGTCACGGTGCACACGCCGGACCGCCGCTGGTACCCGATCGAGATCGAGGCGACGTCGCGGAGCCGCTTTCCGGAGTGGGAGTCGGCCCTGGACGAGGTCCTGGACGCGTACTTCGAGGACGGCGAGACGCGGGACGGGGCGGAGCCCGACGCGACGTCCGAAGCGACGTCCGACGCGGAGGGCGAGGCGAAGTCCGACGCGGAGGATGAGGCGAAGCGCGACGCGAAGTCCAATGCGGAGGATGAGGCGAAGCGCGACGTGAAGTCCGACGCGAAGGGCAGGGCGGACGGGGACGAGTAGGCGCATCGCGTGAAGATCCCCGCACGCCCTCTTGTCCCACCGGCCGCCATGAGCTTGGTTGGCCCGCATGGCGGACACCACGGGCAACACCAGTGACACCGGGGCACCACGCGACCCCGACTCGGCACCCCGTAAATCCAGTTGGCGCTACATCGGCCCCGGCATCGTCGTCGCGGCGACCGGGGTCGGCGCCGGCGACCTCGTCGCCACCCTGATCGCGGGCAGCAACTTCGGCTACACCCTGCTGTGGGCGGCGGTCCTCGGCTGCCTGGTCAAGATCTCCCTCGCCGAGGCGGCGGGCCGCTGGCACCTGTCCACCGGACGCACCCTCTTCGACGGCTGGGCCAGCCTCGGCCGCTGGACCACGTGGTTCTTCGGGATCTACGTCGTGATCTGGGGCTTCTCCTACGGCGCGGCGGCGATGTCGTCCAGCGCCCTCCCGTTGCAGGCGCTGTTCCCCGGCGTGATGGACCTCGAATGGTGGGGCGTGGCCTGCGGCGTGGTCGGCCTGGTCTTCGTCTGGTTCAACAAGTACGCGGTATTCGAGAAGGTCATGACGGTCATGGTGGGCGTCATGTTCGTCGTGACGGTCTACCTCGCGATCCGGGTCGCGCCCAACCTGGGGAACGCCTTCGCCGGCCTTCTCCCGGTCATCCCGGACGGCGAGGACTCCGTCCTCAACACCCTCGGCCTGATCGGCGGCGTAGGCGGCACGATCACGCTCGCCGCCTACGGCTACTGGGTCAACGCCAAGGGCTGGGCCAACACCGGCTGGATGAAGGTCATGCGGCTGGACAACCGGGTCGCCTACATCACGACCGGTGTCTTCGTCGTCGCCATGCTGTTCGTCGGCGCGGAGCTGCTGCGCGCCGCGAACATCGCGCTGTCGGGCGGCGGCAAGGGCCTGGTGCAGCTCGGCGACATCCTGGAGGACGAGTACGGCACGGCGACGGCCAAGTTCTTCCTGATCGGCTTCTTCGCCACGTCCTTCACCTCGCTCATCGGCGTGTGGCACGGCGTGAGCCTGATGTTCGCGGACTTCGTGGCCCGGCAGCGCGAGAGGAGGACGGGCGAGGTCGGCGAGCCGGGGGACAAGGTCAAGGAGATCGCCACCGGCGAGCACGAACGCTCCTGGCCCTTCCGCGCCTACCTCCTCTGGCTGACCTTCCCTCCCATCATCCTGCTCTTCCAGGGCGAACCCTTCCGCCTGGTCATCATCTACGGCGTCCTGGGCGCGGCCTTCATGCCCTTCCTCGCCCTGACCCTGATCTGGCTCCTCAACTCCTCCCGCACACCGCGCGAATGGCGCAACGGCTGGCTGAGCAACGGCATGCTCGCCGTCGCGGGCCTCCTCTTCCTCGTGCTGTGCCTGAAGGAGGTCTGGGACCAGCCGTGGGCGGACTTCTTCTGATCCCACCGGCCCACAGGCCCACCCGCCCGGACCTACCGGAGCTTGTCCCACTCCGGACTGAGCGCCATCTCCCGCAGCTGATCCATGGTCAGCGCGGGAGTCTCGCGGGACGGCTCGGCATGCGCGGCACCGTTGTTGAAGGCGCTGATCACGACGCGGAAGCCGTCCTTGCCGGGCCGCAGGGTGTCAGCCGTCCACATCAGGACCCCGGCGACCCGGTCGTCCCCGTTCCCCTGGCGGGTGGCGACGCGGGTGCCGTCGGGAAGGGTCTCGCCGTCGCGGTACAGCTGGTCGGCGACGTCGTGCATGCCGTACTGGACGTTGACCTGGACGAGGCTCTCGCCCCGCCCGTCGTCGACGACGGCGTAGGTGTACTCGGTCTCCTGGCCGCCCTTCTTCACCACGTCCAGCCCCTTGGGCAGCAACCCGGCCAGCGTCTCGGTGATGTCCTTGCCGGAGACGGCCGGCGGCACGGTGTCGGACGGGGCGGACGGGGCGGACGGGGCGGGCTTGGTGGGCTTCGGCGTCTCGGGAATCGCGTCCACCACCTTGCGCCACACCTCCGCCGTGACGACCTCCTTCAGCTCCTCCATCGACAGGGGAGGCTCCGGGCGGGAGACGGGCGCGCCCTTCTGCGCGGGGGCGTTCCACTCGCCGACGCTGACATGCTGTCCCTCGGTCGTGACCAGGTCGGCGGACCAGTACTTGGTGTCGACGCGCTTGTCGGGATACTCGTAGCCCTTGAGGAGCCTGAGCAGCGAGCCGTCGGCCAGCCGGGTGGAGGAGCAGTCGTCGTACGGGGTGAACGTCTTGTCGGGGCACCCAGTCAGCTCGCGGACCTGGGGGCTGCCCGGATCGAGCCGGGCGAAGCTCACGTTCATCGCGGCTGCCCCCTCCCCGTCGTCATACACGAGGTACGCGTACGGCCCGTCCCCCGATCCGCGGGCGTCCTCCTGACTGAACTTCCCCTCCGGAAGCAGCTTCTTGAGCTCACCGAGGACCGTGTCGCCGGAGACGGGAGGCGGAGCGGGCTTCGTGGCGGAGGCGGACGGCCTGGAGGTGGCTCCGGAGGCCGCGGCGGAGACTTCGGGACCGTCGGACTTCCCCTGCGGCAGGAGCAACGCTCCGCCCACCCCGACCAGCGCGACACCGGCCACCGCCCCGCCGACCACCCCGGCCCGGCGCCGCGTCAGCGCCCGCCGCCCACGGCTCCGCCCCCCGGCGACGAGAGCCGTACGGTCGGCGTCGAAGCCGCCGCCGGCGTCGTGCAGGGCGGCGGAGAGCCGCTCCTCGAAGGGGGTCTGGTACTGGTCTCCGGGCATGGCGAACCACCCTTTCCGCAAGGTGAGTGAAGTGAAAGCCGAAGTGGGGGAGGGGACGTATGACTGTGTGGGGCGGCCGTCAGGGTCTGGCGTACTCCGCGAGATCCTCACCGAGCAGCTCACGCAGCCGTCCCAGCGCCCGGGAACACCGCGTTCGCACCGCCGCCGAGCTGACGTTCATGACGTCGGCGGTCTCCTCGACGGACCGGTCCTCCCAGTACCGCAGGACGACGACGGCCCGGTCCTTGGCGGGCAGCCGCGCGAGCGCGTCCAGCAGCGTCAGCCGCAGCGAGGCGTCCCCGTCCCCGGAGCCGGGCAGGTCCGGGAACACGTCCGTCGCCCGCTCCCGGCTGCTGCGCCGCCGCTGATGGGCGAGGAAGGCCCGGGTGAGCACGGTCTGCGCGTACCCGGCGGGATTTCCCACCCGGGACACGCGCCCCCACCGCACGTACAGCCGCCCGAAGGTCTCCTGCACGAGATCCTCGGCCAGATATGTGTCCCCGGCGGTGAGCAGACACGCGGACCGGTACAGATGCCCGGCCCGCGCCACCGCGAACTCGGCGTACTCGTCCGCTCGCGCTTGCCTCATGTCCATGTCCCCCGTGCCCACCGCTGCCGCGTACTGCCTTCACCTCATTGATGCGGTGGGCCCCGGAAAATGTTTCATACGGACTTCACAGGAGGTGGTCGGCCTTGCCCGCCTTGATGTCGAGGATCATGCGGCGTAGGGCGTCCCGGCTGTCGGTGAGGGGAGTGTCCTCCTCGCCGGCTATGGCGATGTAGGCGTTGCCGGTGGTGTCGGTGCCGAGGCGGAAGCAGGAGTTTCCCTCGCCGCAGAAGGGGTCTTCCCACGTGATGTCGCTCATCAGGCATCTCCTCAAAGGTCGTTGGCGATCTCGCCGATGAAGTCGCGTGATGCCGCCGACGACAGGGCGATCCGCTCCATCCAGTCCAGGTGGGCACGGTACTTCGCCAGCTGGGCGTCGGCGTGGAGGAAGTCCGGCCCGTGCGAGCTGTCGATCTGCACCGTGTCCAGTTGGGCAACCGGTCCCTCCGCGTACAGCACGGTCTGTCCGGCCCCCGGGAAGGCGCCGGCGGCGAAGGGGATGACCAGGACGGTCACGTTCTCCTGCTCCGACTTCTCCAGGACGTGGTGCAACTGCGCCTTGGCGACGTGGCGTCCACCGAACTGCATGCGGAGCGCCGCCTCGTGCACGACGGCGACGAACGGCGTCGCATCATTGCCGTCCAGCACCTGCTGACGCTCCACGCGGTGGGCCAGGCGCAGGGCGACCTCGTGGTCGGGCAATTGCGGGATGACGACACGGAAGACCGCCATCGCGTGGTCGGAGGTCTGCAACAGTCCCGGAACGTGCATGGAGTAGGCGGCCCGCATGCGAACTGCGTGCGCCTCCAGCTCCGCGATGTCCAGCATCCCCTGGGGAAGGAAGCCCCGATACCTCTCCCACCACCCGCGCCGACCGCCTGCTGCCATGCTCACCAGGGCCTCGACATACTCGGCGTCCGGGCATTCGCAGTTGCAGGCGAGGGTGCGGATCCGCTCCGGGCTGACCGCCCGTACCCCTGACTCGATGTGCGAGATCGTGCCACGGTCGACGCCCAGCAGCCCCGCGGCGGACTCCGCGGACATCCCCGCCGACGTACGCATGCGACGGACTTCGATCCCGAGCCGTTTCTGACGTGCTGTGGCTGACGTCCTCGCTCCCACACCGCTCCCTCCACCTGCCGTCGTGAGCAGCCTGCCACCCACGATCGAGCGCACTTTTCACTTCATGGTGCCAAATTAGGCACCCGCGTCGATACATTCAGTACCGCACACGCTACACACGGCGATTGGAAGTGCATCGCGCACGCCTGCCTGCGCGACGGAGCCACCGACCGCCCCCGACAAAGGAGTCGCCATGCCCCCGTCCCACTGCCCCGTCGCCCCCGCCTACCCGGCGGACCCGACACCCCCCATCCCCGAAACCCTGGCCTACAGCTTCACCCTCCCCGCCGCCCTCTCCAGCCCCGCCCTCGCAAGGGCGACGGCGCGCCACGTCTTCCGGACGCACGGCCTGACCGACATGCTGGACCCGGCGCTGCAAGCGGTCAGCGAACTCACAGCAGTCGCCTGCCAGTTCACGGAGTCGGTGGACTACTACCTGACCCTCCGCTACCGCTTCTCCACCCTCCGGGTCATCGCCTACGACAGCCACCCCCGCCACACCAGCCCCCACCTGGCCACCGCCTGCGACACCCGCCGCCGCGCCGCCCTCCGCCTCTTGGCCTGCGTCTGCCGCGCCTGCGACGGCACGTGGGGCTTCGGCGAGGCGCGGGAGCCCGGCGGCGGCACGCGCATGTGGGCGACACTGCCGAGGGCGAGCGCGGCGGCGTACGGGACGTCTTGACGACGTAGGCCACAGTCGGCCGTGGTGGTGCCTGTACGGTTGCGCGTTCGCAACTGTTCCACGCCATGGCGTGAGGTTCTTCGAGAAGGCCGCAGGAGGCGGATCTGGCCTGTCGGGCAGCCAGAACGCAACTATGCAGCAGGAAGGTGGGAACCGGATGTCCTTTCTGGAATTCGCGGAAGCTGAGTTAAAGGACATGACAAGCAAGCTGCAGCCGGAGCCCTGGGAGCTGGGCCCGGCGGCCGGACAGATGAACGCAAGGACAGCCCAGCAGAACGTCAGTCAGTGATCGGGTCACGGCCACCAGACCCGCGTATCACTATGACTGTCGGTGATGGTGGAGATGGTCTGCCTAAAGACGTCGGCGCCGTGAACCTCGGCGAGGTGGGCCTGGACCTCGCCGGTCGTCAGGCCCTTCGCGGACAGCGAGATCACCACCTCGTCGACGCCGGACAGACGCTTCGGCCGCTTGCGCAGGACCTTCGGTTTGAGGGTTCCGTCCCGGTCACGGGGAACGGGTATCTCGATCGGTCCGACGTCGGTGAGCACGGTCTTGCCACGTTTCCCGTTGCGTGAGTTGCCGCCGTTCTTGCCGACTGCGTCCTGCTTGTCATAGCCGAGATGGTCGGTGATCTCGCCTTCGAGGGCGGACTCCAACAGGCGCTTGGTCAGCTGCTGCAGCAGCCCGCCCTCGCCCGTCAGATGAAGACCCTCGGCTTGGGCCCGGCCGACCAGCTCGTCGATCAGCTGGTCGTCCACGGCCTTCACCGGCACAGCCTTCGCAGGCTCGACACCCTTGAGCTGCACGTGTCCGGGTGGCGGGGGCGGCCGGCGATCTCACAGAGCGCGCGGACACGGCCCGGATCTCAGCCGCGTCGGTCCGGGCCGAACCCGGCTAGCCCTGTCCCGAGAAGGATGTATGCGGCGAGGGCGAGGGCCGGTATGTGCCCGCCCGCGCGGTCGACGTCATCGATGTAGTACCCGGACAGTCCCAGCCAGGCCAGCCCACCGACGATCACCAGTGCGACGTTTCCGGTCTCGCCCATGACCCGCATGCCGGCCCACAGCAGCAGCGGCATGAGAGCCCAGGAAGCGGCCGTGGTGAGTAGGAACTCGAAGGTGCCGGCGAATGCGTCGTCGCTTCCGGCTGCATTGTCGCGTGCCGAAGCGAAGCCGGCAGACATGAGGGTGTGGCAGGCTGCGGTGGCGACTACGACGGTGACGGCGCCTTTGATGAATCGTACGTACCGCATGGGGATCCTCGCTCTTCGCAGGCTGTGGGCCCCAACGCGGTGTGTTGGGGCCCACGGCTGGGTGCGGACGGTGACCAGCAGGTGGTCTGTCCTTCAGTTCCTACAGGGCGCGTTCCAGGGCGTTGGCGTAAAGCCGGGCTCCGGCGATCTTCGGGTGGAACGACTTCATCGACGGGTTGGGCGCCTCGTTGTCTGCCTCGGAGCGGCCGGTGGTGACGATACCGTGGATGGATTCCGGGTCACCGCAGATTGCCTTGCCCTGAAAGTCCGGGGCGGGGTCGACGAAGGTGGCTCCGACCGATGTCGCCGCGGCCTTCATTTCCTGGCTCAGTTTCGGAGCGACCTCCTCGTTCAGCCACGGCGCCTCCTCGGTGCCGATACCCGGGATGCACTGACCGTTGCTGGACAGCAGCGGCGGGTAGCCCACGAGGTAGATCTTGGCGTGCGGTGCACGTTCCTTGATCTGGTTGAGTACCTTGACGATCCTCGGCTTCACCTGGTCGGTGATCCAACCCGGCACGAACTCCTTCAGCGGGCCGCTCATTTGGCCGGTCTTGTCGCCCGTGTCTGGGTTGCGCGTCTCGATCTCCGCGTCCTGGCAGAGCTTCAGTCCGGCCGCCCAGACGCACTCGTTGAACACGTCCGTGAACAGGGAGTCGTTACCGCCGATGGTGATGGTGACGATGTCCGTGTTCTGGTCGAGATAGCCGAGGTCCATCTGCGGCAGCGCGTTCCACTGTGTCTTGCCGCCCGTCCAGACGTTGTAGGTGCGGGCGCCGCCGCAGGCGATGAAACTCAGGTCGACGTTGCCGTAGTCGTCGGAGATCGTACCGATGGACTGTGACCTGCCGGGCAGGGTCGCCTGCCGGATCCAGGCCTGCTTGGAGCGGTGGCACTTGTTGAGCACCTCGCTGCCGCCGAGGTCCTCCTTGTAGTCCGTTTCCCGGAAGTAGTCCTTCCCGCCCTCGCTGTCGACGCCCTCGCCGGAGGCGAAGGAGTCTCCCATGCCGACCACGTGCGTCGGGTTGGCGTCCAGTTTCTGGAAGGCGACGGCGTCCCAGGCGATGTCCACTCCCGGCGCTTCGTCGGTGATGTTGGACAGGGACACCGAGGGGGTTCCGGTGAAGTTGAAGACGCTGAGCGACCGCCACTCGTTGCTCCGGATGCGCTGCGGGGCGACACGCTGCGGAGACTTGGAGTCGGTGCCCGACACGGAGTACTTCGCCTGCTGGGACCGTGCGGCCACGTTCGGCATGTGGACCAGGACCCGGGTCCAGCCCTTGACGGTGCTGGGGCCGGTCCAGGTGCCGGTGGCCTTCAGCCGCTGATCCGTCCCCGGGGAACTGGCCTTACGGGTGGTGGAGAACCAGATGTGGTTGCCGTAGCCCACACCGAGCTGGTGGGTGTCCATCTTGGCCGAGGGCGTGGCGAAGTCGAACTTGAACGAGCCGGACGTTTGCGCGGTGTCTGAGCAGCGTCTGAAATCGGTGCCGGCGATTCGCTGACCCGAGTTGACGTTGTCGACGATGGTCGTGCCGATGGGGAGTCCGGAGTTGCACCGTGGCGGGTGGGCGTTGCCGTCCGCCTCCTCCGGGTAGGTGTTGTTGAAGCGGAAGATCTCGTTGCCGCATGCACCGGCTCCGCAGTTCTTCCACTCGACCTTCTGGTTCCACCAGCATCGGAAGTCCGAGCGTTGGCACGGGCCCGTCGCCGGCGAGTCGTTCGACGCGCCTTCCTTGATCTTGTTCGGGTCGCACTCGTTGGAGCCGTCGCAGAACAGAGCGACCGGCGGCTTGGCTAGGGTGCGGAACATCGCGTCGGTCCACCAGGCCGGCCGGAAACCGTGTACGAGTGTGCCCGGCGCCTCCAGGGCCTCCAGCGGGCGCGCGGCCCAGCCGATGACCTTCTCGGGGTACGGCCAGAACTGCGGCTTGGCGGCGTGGGAGTAGTCGTCGCCGCCGTTCTCGTTCTCCAGGAACGGGGTGCGGTTGGGCTTGTAGGTCGGGTTGGCCGGGTTGTTGGCCCAGCCCACGCCCCACTTGCCGCCGTTCTCCCCTGCGGTCGACTGAGGATAGAAACCGGAGTTGTAGGCCCACAGGGCGAAGAACCAGTTCTCGATGCCCTTCGGGTCGCCGTTGTTCACGGTGAGACCGGCGTTGCGGGTCTGGTTCCACTTCTCGGCGAGGATGTTCACGCCGGCCGCGACGTTCGCGGTGTAGTCCAGCGCGACAGCCTCCTGGTAGGCACGCGGCTTGGACGGCCGTACCTCGCCGTTCTGGTACGGCTTGCCGGGCAGCCGCATGCCGTCGGTGACCTGCGTGATGCCGTAACCGCAGTCTGCAGCTGGCCAGTTGATGGCCCAGGGATCGTCGACCTGACCGTGCTCGTCGTGGACGAGGCCGTAGTAGTTGCCGATGAGACTGTTGGCGGTGGTCCCCGGTGCGGCGAAGCGGGTGGCCTGCCACATGTTGGACTCCTGGGCGGTGATGCCGAGGAACACCTGGGCCGGGATACGCCCGCCGCCGGACAGCGGGGTGCGACCGCCGATGAGGGCCTGCGGCGCGTAGGCGCCCATGCCCATGTTCTTCCAGTTGGCGGCCCGGTACACGTGCTTGTCCATCGTGCCTTCGATGGCCCGGTTGACAGCCCACTCGATCTGCCGCGGCTTCGGCTGGAACGCTTGCTTCTGCGGGTTGCCCCGCTCTACGGCGCAGGTGCGTTCCGACTCCGGCTCGGCGATGTTCAGCATGGGTGACATCTTGTTGCCGCCCACGGTGCCACCGCTCTTGGCGGGTGGGGTGCCGAGTGCCGGGGAGCGGACCTCGCCCTCGGCCGGGTCCGGATTGACCGGGGACGTGGCCGGGTTGGCCTCGAAGACGGGCTCGCTGCCGGTGGGCAGGTGGCTCATCTCGATGCGGGCCGTGCGCGACGTGTCGTATTCCGAGGGGCGGATCCGGGTGTCCTTGCCGTCGGCCCACGCGGAGTTCACGACGGCGCGGGCCATGGTAGAGGCGGTGGCGTCCTTGTCGATCCCGCCGGGGTTGCGGACGTCCTTGGGCAGGGTGCCGACGTTCTTCGCGGTGCCGGTGACGATCGTGGTCCCGTCGGCGGCGCGTGTGAGGTCCATGCCGGTCAGGTCGCCCTCGGCGACCGTCCGGGCCTTGACGGCCCTGCCCTTGAGCTGCCCACCGGTCAGGTACTTGACCTCGGACTTGTTGCCGGCGGAGGCGGCCTCGGCGGGCTTCGCCGCGGCGGCGCGGGACAGCACCTTCTTCGCGGCCCGCGCGTCGTGCTTGCGGTCCAGGAAGGCGATGCCGCCGCCCTTGGTGACGGAAAGGCTGAAGGGAGTGTTCTCCGTGCGTGTGACCAGCTCGGACTTCCCGCTGTCCGTGATCCGGACGATCGCGTTGCCCTGCGCGGCGAAGATGCCGTCGCGGGTGGGGACCGCGGAAGTGACCTGACCCTGCACCGTGATCTTTTTCTGCGTCTTGCCCGTACGGGCATCGACGGTGATCAGACGGGTCTCGTTCCTGTCCGACGTGTTCTCGTCCGTGAACTGCGACAGAACAGCCTGCTCGCCGGCGCCGCAGCCGGGCGAGAAGTAGGCGAGGCTCGCCTGGAACGGCAGCTTCGTGACCTCGCCCGAGTTCAGGTCCACGGCAGCCGTGAAGGCACCCCGGGCCATGAGATGAGGCTTGTTGGTGAAGGTGCGCGGCGCGTAGGCGACCAGGGCGCGGTCACCGGAAGGGGTGACACAGGCATTGCCGATCCAGGTGTCGGTGTCGGCGAACCCGGGTTCGACGAGGGTCGCGGCGCTCTTCCAGCGGTAGCCGGCGGCCTCATCGGCGATCATGAGGTGAAAGCCGGTGGCATCGCCGATGGTGGTCCACGCGGTGTCGGAGGACTTGGTGTAGCCGCTGCCCAGCACCTTGCCGCGCTTCTCGGCGGGAATGCGGTCCTTGTTGCCGTCCTTGCCCGCCTCCACAGGGGGCGCTGCGGGATCGGACCACCCCTCGGTGGCGTTCGGAGGCGGCGTCGGTGCCTGCTCGGGGGCGGCTTGGGCCTGCATCGCGGTACCGAAGGCGATCGCCGTGGCGATCGCGCAGCTGATCGGAACACGCGCATACGTGTGTCTGTTGACACGTCTCAAAGCGCTGGTCTCCTTGAGTAAGCGGGGGCGCTCGTGCGGCAGCGCAGCGGAGCCCCTGCACGCGGGTGGATGCGTCGGCGGGGCGGATGGGACCGTTCCCGAAGAGAGGGCCGGCGGGTCACTGGCACGCGTCGATGCCTGTGCGGTCTCTGCGTCAGGAACCGAGTAGGCGACTGTTGTTCTGCTCTGCTCGGAAGGCCAGCCAGGATGTCTTCGGGCTGCTCCCAAGCAGCAACGCGTCGAACTCCTGCGCTGTTGCGGTGATCTGGCTGACGATGGTCCTCGGTCACCGCTATGCGGAAGAGCATCGGCTCGATGCGATGCGCGGCGGGCTTGACGGCCCAGCCGGCTCAGGCTGCAGCGCCGAGACCTTCGGCAGGTGTCACATTCCCGTCTCTCCCCGTCTCGATAAAACGGGAGGAATGCGGTCGTATGCGGCGTTGCATCAGCAACACTCGCTCCCCCCGGACGACACACGGAGACCGGGTTAGTGAGACCAGGTCGCCTGAGTGCGAGGTCACTTTAGACATGTGGCACCGGCGGAAATGAGTACTGGTCGAGGACATGGCAAAAGAAGGTCATGCTGACGAAGTGTCCGGACACTGCGTGCCCCGACTCCTGATCAGTAGTTTTCCTGTGAAGCGGAACGGGGCGGGCCGGACGGCGCGCTTCGGTACGTTGGCTGAATCCGGCCTCTGTCGATCGTCCCGTGCGAACCGTGGTACGTCGGCCGACGCTTCCTTGCTTGCCCCGGTCTACTGCGCAACCGGAATGCGGCGAAAGGAAGACGGGGCGGGATCCCGCGAGTCGGTCAGGCATCTGGTGCGAGTAGCCAGCGCATCAGCCACGGCAATCGTGCAGTAGCAGCATCGTTTCGGAGCAAACCGGGCAGCCGACCGCCAGCGATCCGCCGACTGACCGCCATTTTGGCTAGATCACGCCCGCGATGACGCCACCGGGACGCCCGACGAGGATTGCCGTCTTCCCTGATGTCGCTGCCCAGTCCCGTCCTACCTGCTGCACCAGCGTCGCCTTTGCCTCACATCGGCAGGAGGGTGCGGTCTGGCGGAAACCCCCCTACAAAGCAACCGAGTGCTCGCACCCTGGCGGGTCATGGAATCAACGACGACGCTCGTATGTGCATTCGATGCGGTACTCTCCGTGCGCCAGGATCACCTGGCTGTCACTTTAAGGGGAGAAAGTGAAGAATGTAGTGCGTTTGGGGGGCGTCTGCGCCGCCGTGCTGGCTGTGACGCTGACAGTGCCAGCTGCCTCCGCTGCGGACCGGGCCGAGCCGAAGGGCAACACGCCCCTCGCGGCCATCGACGTCGCGGGCGTCAAGGTCGACAAGGAAGCGTCAGACGAAACCAAGCAGATCATTGCGGCCGACACGGGGGCTGCCACGGCCGCCGCCAACGTGTGCGGATCCGGCTACAGCATCTCCGTCGATGCCGCCCGCTACGGCAACTACGGCACCACCTACACCTGGACCAACGGCAAGAAAACAGGCGACAGCTACTACGACAGGCCGATCTGCGCCGTGTTCTTCAACGACACCGGAGCCGCCCACTACATGCGCCTCAAGCTGGCGGACAACTACACGTCCACCCCCGACGTGGAGGACAAGGGCACGTTCAGTTCCTACGCCGGGCCCGTCTACCAGAACCGCGGATACTGTGGCCAGGCGTACTCCTACATGAAGGTCGGCAGCAAGGTCGTCGTCGACAACTACCTCACCGTAGGCGCCTGCAACTGATGCCATCCCGCCGCAACGTGCTGCGCCCCGTAACTTGGGGCGCAGCCCTGCTCATGACCACACTGATTACCGGTTGCTCAAACAGCGAGGGCACACCTCCCAAACCTTTGTCCACTCCGCCAGCCGCGCAGAGCAGCGCCCCAAGCGCTCCGGACTCACCCGAAGCCAGCCCGGAACCGTCGCCGGTCATCAGTTACCTGGGGAAGACGAAAATCGTCACCCTCGGCGACACGGAGGTGCGCGCCACGCGCAATGCGCTTGGATTCAATGTCGCCTGCAACATGACCAACGTTTATGACAGGCCACTCAACTTTAGAGTCACCGTCAGTATTGGCAACGGAAAGGACTGGGTGCAAAGCACCACATTCGATTTTGGTCAAGTGAAGGCAGGGCAGACCGGTAGGGAAACTACCCTGATGGGCGACTCCTATGAAGGTGAACTACCGGACGATCCCAAACTCTACATCGATACAGTCATTAACTACTGAATGCGTGCAAATTGAAGAGCTCTTTCAGTGTAGCCACTGATCGGGTGACGCTGAGGTTGAAAGGATGGGGTCGCAGGCTACGGGATTTCCAGTGCGAATCCGATCTCGGCTATTGATCAGAAACGCATGGAGGTCAGGACGTAGTGGACGATGGGGCTGCCGAAGTAGCCGCGGACGATGTGCGGTTGTCGCTGGCGTCTGCGGAAGAAGCGGCGGGTCTCGGGGGCGAGTTCGGCCTGCTTCCGGGCCCGGTGCTGTCTGGGCAGGCTGTGCTTGAGGTCGGCGTTGACCAGTTCGTCAGGGTTGAGCTCGGGCGAGTACGGCGGCAGAAAGTGTGGCTCGACGTCGTCGGGGGTGGGCGACGAGCCAGTCGCGGACCTCCCTGGAATGGTGGGCAGAGTGCCTGTCGACCACGAGGTGGACCTTGTGGTCGAAGTGGCCGGCGAGCCGGTCCGGGAAGCGGCACATCGCCTCGGCGGTGAAGTGCTCGGTGAAGCATGAGTGCATCCGGCCCTTGACGTTGATCGCGGACATGGCGTTGACCAAGGACCGGTTCCCGCTGCGCCGCGCGACGGGGGTCTAGCCCTTCTCGCCCCAGGTGCGGCCGGTGACCTTGTCGGATCGGCTCGACGGCCCGCTTGTCCGGCCGTTGGAACGACAGTCCCCACCGCTTGAGGTACTTGCCCACCCCGGGCTAGGTGTACTGCCCAGGGACGTTGGTCAACCTGGTGACGGGTGGTTTGCCGCCGGTTGCGGTGTGGGGGCGGTGGTGATTGTAGTGATGGAGCC
>NZ_JBHJRX010000046.1:0-77909 GCF_042268605.1 Streptomyces sp. NPDC056296
CTCACCGCCTGTGAGTGGCCACAACTTCCCGGCCCTGGATCGGAGTCAGCCCAGGAGGCCGCCCACGAGGCGGCTGCCGGGCTCTCCGGTCGACGAGGATCCGCCGCCGTCGCCGTCGCCCGCGGTACCGCCGGTCGAGCCGCTGCCGCCGCCGGTCGTGCTGCCGCCGGCGGTCGGTCCGGCCGTGACACTAGGCGCCTGGCCGACCGGGGAGGACTGCTGCGGTGGGGCCTGGCCCGTGCTGCCCCGGGTCTGGCTGGGCGTGGTGCCGCCGGGAGCGGTGCCGCTGTCGCGGGTCGCCCCGGACGTGGCCGCGGCGTCCTCGGAGGGTGTGGCCGCGCCGCTGGTGGCGCCCTGGGTGGGTGAGGCGGAGGCCGAGGGGGTCTTCGGCTTCCGGGTGCCGGGCTCCTGCGGGAGCGGGGTGCCGGGCAGTTCGTTGCGCGGCGCCTCACCAGGGCCGGGGACGACCACGCGGTCGGCGTCCCGGACCGCGCCGCCGAGCAGCGAGCCGACGAGGAGGGTGACGCCGGTGA
This sequence comes from Streptomyces sp. NPDC056296, assembly GCF_042268605.1. NCBI lineage: Bacteria > Bacillati > Actinomycetota > Actinomycetes > Kitasatosporales > Streptomycetaceae > Streptomyces > Streptomyces sp. NPDC056296. The sequence continues at coordinate 534 of NZ_JBHJRX010000046.1, forward strand.
CCAGGAACGTGATGAGGGCGCCGCGCCGCAGGACGTAGCGGCGCAGGTCCCAGATGTCGGCGCGGGGGCCGAGCCGGCGCCAGGCACTGCCGGCGAGCCGGCCGTCCACGGAGTAGACGGGGGCGCCGGCGATGATCAGCGGGGACCAGGCGGCGAGGTAGATGATGTCGGGCGCGTCGTAGACGGGGACGCTCTTCCAGCTGACGGTGACGAGCAGCGCGGCGGACAGGCCCGCGCCGATGATGGCGCCGACGCGCTGCCAGCAGCCCAGGACGGTCAGCACGCCCACGATCACCTGGAGGAAGGCGATGACGAGCCCGGCGCCGACGGGGTGGGCGAGGGCGAACTGACGCAGCGGCTCGGCGACGTCCCAGGGGTGCAGGGTGTTGAGCCACTTGACCATCGAGCCGCGTTCGCCGCCGTCGAAGTAGACGGGGTCGCAGAGCTTGCCCATGCCGGCGTAGATGGAGATGAAGCCGAGGAAGACGCGCAGCGGCAGCAGCACGACCCCGAGGTTCATGCGGCGGCCGGGGAAGTAGGCGTGCCGCGCGGGGTCGTCGGCGTGGCGCCTGGTGCGCGGCTCGGCCGGCTCCGCCTCGTCGTCGTAGCCGTCGTAGTCGTCATAGCCGTCGTGACCGGGGCCGGAGCCGAAGTCGTCGCCGGTGTAGGCGGGTTCGTCGTAGGTGCTGCCGACGGTGCGCATGGCGGGCAGCAGCCGGGTGCCGTCGGGGACGGGGCCGCGCTGGGCGCCGACGAGCGGGGTCTCCAGGGTCTGGGTGGCGGGCCCGTCGTCGTAGCCGTCATAGCCGTCGTGGCCCGGGGCGCCCCCGTCGATGTCGACGCGGGGGATGACCTGCGTGGCTCCGGCGTCGGCGACCGGGTCCTCGGCGTGGTGACCGGCTCCGGCCCGCACCGCCTGGAGCAGCCGGTGTGCGCCGGTGTCGTCCGGGTCGGACCGCCCGCTCCACACGAGGGCGCGACGGCGGGCGGCGGCCGGGGCGGCGGGGCCCGCGGCACCTGCTACGGGCATGCGGGCGGTGTCCTGGGTGGCGCTCAAGTGCCGCGCGATCCGCGGGGATTGGGTCCGCCGCGCGGAGGCACCGAACTGCACGCGGAAGCTCGCGTGATTGACGATGACCTGGGCCGGATCGCTCGGCACCTTCACCATGCTCAGCGCGGGAGCGTCGTCGATTCCCGACGAGCGGTCCCCCGTGGGTGTGCGGGGTGTTCTGGTGTCCACACTCATCTAACCGAGTGATGTGTCGTTAGGACACTGCCTTGACCGCCCTGAACTGTCCGGACCGCGTCAAGCCTGCCCGGACCGCCCGGAACACCCCGTGTGGGGGACCGAGTCGAACACTCGCTCCCCCTACGGCGACCGGCGGGACCTCGCGCCCCGCGCCCGCGTCAGCTCCGCCGACGCGCCGCCTCGTACAGCACGATCCCCGCCGCCACACCGGCGACCCCTCTGCTCTGCCGCACTCGCACGCTGCGCGGCTTCGCACGGCTGCGCCGGCCTCCGACCGGCGGGACACCGCGCCGCGCCCCACACCGACCCGAGGTCAGCTCCGACCCGAGGTCAGCTCCGACCGGGGGTCAGCTCCGACCGGGGGTCAGCTCCGCCGACGCGCCGCCTCGTACAGCACGATCCCCGCCGCCACACCGGCGTTCAGGGACTCGGCGCCACCGGGCATCGGAATCCGCACCCGGAAGTCGCACGTCTCCCCGACGAGCCGCGAGAGCCCCTTGCCCTCGCTGCCGACCACGATGACCACGGGGCCGTCGAGGGCCGACAGCTCGCCGAGCTCGGCCTCGCCGTCGGCGGCGAGGCCCACGACCGTGATGCCGGCCTTCTGGTACGACTCCAGCGCGCGCGTGAGGTTGGTGGCGCGGGCGACCGGCGTACGGGCGGCCGTACCGGCGGACGTCTTCCACGCGCCCGCCGTCATGCCGGCCGCGCGCCGCTCGGGCACGACGACGCCGTGACCGCCGAAGGCGGAGACGGAGCGGACGACGGCACCGAGGTTGCGCGGGTCGGTCACGCCGTCGAGGGCGACGATCAGCGGGTCCGCGCCCTCGTCGTGGGCGGCGGCGACCAGGTCCTCGGGGTGCGCGTACTCGTACGGCGGGACCTGGAGGACGAGACCCTGGTGGTTGAGCCCGTTGGTCATCCGGTCCAGCTCGGGACGCGGCGCCTCCATCAGGTTGATGCCGCCGCGCTCGGCCGCGAGCTGGAGCGCCTCGCGCACCCGCTCGTCGTTGTCGATGAACTGCTGGACGTAGAGCGTCGAGGCGGGCACGCCGTCGCGCAGCGCCTCGAAGACGGGGTTGCGGCCGACGACGAGCTCGGACGTCGACCGTCCGCCGCCACGCCGCTGCGGGGCGCGTCCCGTGGCGCGACGCGCCTTCGCGTTGGCGACGCGCTGCTTGGCGTGCCCCTTGCGCATCTCGGCGGGAGGCGTCGGCCCCTTGCCTTCCAGGCCCCGGCGTCGCTTGCCGCCGCTGCCGACCTGCGCGCCCTTCTTGCCGGACATGCGGCGGTTGTTCGCGGCCATGAGTTACCTGTCTCCGCTCTCTACGGGAGTGTGCGTAAAACGTGCGTCTTATCGTGCGTCTTATGCAGTGTGCCGCCCGGGAGGCCGGGCGGCACAATCGATCTACGGAACCCGCGCGACCGATGGGCCCCGGGCTTCGGTGAACCGGGCGGGGGATCAGCGGGAGCCGAGGCTCCAGCGGGGCCCCTGCGGACCGTCCTCGATGACCAGACCGGACTGTCCCAGCTGGTCGCGGATGGCGTCCGCGGTGGCCCAGTCCTTACGCCCCCGCGCGGCCTCCCGCTGGTCGAGGACGAGGCGTACGAGGCTGTCGACGACGTGCCGCAGATCCTCGCCCTGCTCCTGCTCCCCGGCCCAGTGCGGGGCCAGCGGGTCGAGGCCGAGCACCCCGAGCATCGCACGGACCTCGGCGAGGCGGGCGACCGCGGCCTCCTTGTCGTCGGCGGCCAGCGCGCTGTTGCCCTGCCGGACGGTGGTGTGCACGATGGCCAGCGCCTGCGGCACGCCCAGGTCGTCGTCCATCGCCTCGGCGAAGGCGGGCGGCACCTCGGCGCAGGGCTCGACGGCCTGGCCGGCCAGCTCGGTGACGCGCTGCACGAAGCCCTCGATGCGCGCGTACGCCGACTCGGCCTCGCGCAGGGACTCCTCGCTGTACTCGATGGTGGAGCGGTAGTGCGGGGTGCCCAGGTAGTACCGCAGCACGACCGGGCGCCACTGCTTGACCATCTCGCTCACGAGCACGCTGTTGCCGAGCGACTTGGACATCTTCTCGCCGCTCATGGTGACCCAGGCGTTGTGCACCCAGTACCGCGCGAACGCGTCGCCGAACCCCTTGGCCTGGGCGATCTCGTTCTCGTGATGCGGGAAGATCAGGTCGATCCCGCCGCCGTGGATGTCGAACTCCTCGCCCAGGTACTTGTGCGCCATGGCGGAGCACTCCAGGTGCCACCCCGGGCGCCCCCGCCCCCACGGCGTCTCCCAGCTCGGCTCCCCGGGCTTGGCCGCCTTCCACATGGCGAAGTCCCGCGGGTCCCGCTTGCCGACCTCGCCCTCGCCCGAGGGCTGGCGCAGCTCGTCGAGGTCCTGGTTGGACAGCGACAGGTACCCGGGCAGGGACCGTACGTCGAAGTAGACGCTGCCGTCGGCCTCGTAGGCGTGCCCGCGCTCGATGAGGCCGCGCATCATCTCGACCATCTCGGTGATGTGGCCGGTGGCGCGGGGCTCGTAGGTGGGCGGCAGGCAGCCGAGGGCGTCGTAGGCGTCGTTGAACGCGCGCTCGTTGTCGTACCCGATGGACCACCAGCGGCGTTCCTGCTCGGCCGCCTTCCAGATGATCTTGTCGTCGATGTCGGTGACGTTGCGGATGAAGGTGACGTCGTAGCCGCGGTACGCGAACCAGCGGCGCATGATGTCGAAGTTCAGCCCCGACCGGATGTGCCCGATGTGCGGGGCGGCCTGCACGGTGGCACCGCACAGGTAGATCGAGACGCAGCCCGGCGTGAGGGGGGCGAAGTCACGAATCTGCCGGGCGCTGGTGTCGTACAGGCGAATAGTCACGACTCCAGGGTAGTAGGCGGCGGGCAGTGCCACGGGCGCACGTGCCCGCTTGTTACCGCGTCCTGCCCGACCGAGCCCGCGAGACAAGCCCGGCCTCTCGCCCGACCGAGTCCGCGAGACAAGCCCGGCCTCTCGCCCGACCGAGCCCGCGAGACAAGCCCGGCCTCTTGCCCGACCGAGTCGGGTGGTGGGTGGGCATAGGCCGGGGTCCAGGGGCGGAGCCCCTGGCGGGGTGCGGGGCGGAGCCCCGCGCGGCACGCCCGACGCCGGCGCGACACACCCCCGGCCCAGGACACACCCCACCCCGCTCACCCCACCCGCACGACCAACGCCGTGGCCACCGCCATCAGCCCTTCCCCCCGCCCAGGAAATCCCAGCCCGTCCGTCGTGGCCCCGGACACCGACACCGGCGCCCCCACCGCCTCCGACAAGACCTTCTGCGCCTCGTCCCGCCGCTTGCCGATCTTCGGCCGCGCTCCGACCACCTGCACCGCGACGTTCCCGATCCGGAACCCCGCCGCCCGCACGATCCGCGCCGCCTCCGTCAGCAGCGTCACCCCGGACGCCCCGGACCACTCCGGCCGTCCGGTACCGAAGTGCTGCCCGAGGTCGCCGACCCCCGCCGCGGAGAACAACGCGTTGCACGCCGCGTGCGCGACGACGTCCGCGTCGGAGTGCCCGGCCAGTCCGGCCCCCTCGCCCTCCCACTTCAGCCCGGCGCACCACAGGTCCCGCCCGTCCTCGAAGGCGTGGATGTCCGTACCGATGCCAACCTGGGGCAGCACGGGCAGCCCGTCCGTATCAGAAGTGCCAGTGTCAGAAGTGCCAGCAGTGCCATAAATGTCAGAACCCATCGTTCAGCCTCCTGCGCGCCAGCACGGCCTCCGCCAGCACCAGGTCGAGCGGCCGCGTCACCTTGAACGCCTCCTCGTGCCCCGGCACCACCATCACCGTGAGCCCGAGTTGCTCGACCATGCTCGCGTCGTCGGTGACATCGCCGGTCACCGTCTCGTGGGCGCGCACCAGCGTCCCCCGGTCGAACCCCTGCGGCGTCTGCACCGCGCGCAACCGCGCCCGCTCCGGTGTCGCCACGACCGGTTCCGGTTCACCCGGCACGGCGGCGGGCTCGACCTGCTTGACCGTGTCGGCGAGCGGCACCGCGGGCACCACGGCCGGCGCGCCCTCCCGTACGGCCTCGATCACGGCGTCCACCGTGTCGACCGGCACCAGCGGCCGGGCGGCGTCGTGCACGAGGACGGTGTCGTAGTCGGCCGGCAGCGCGTCCAGGCCGAGCCGTACGGACTCCTGCCTCGACTCGCCGCCCGGCACGACGAGGAAGTCCGTCCGCTCCGGCAGCGCGTGCGCGTCGAGCAGGCTCTTGACCTCGGCGGCTCCGTCGGGCGGGGCCACGACGACGACGAGGGAGACCGCGCGGGAGGCGGCCATCGCCCGGACCGCGTGGACGAGCATGGGCGTGCCGCCCAGCGCGCGGAGGGCTTTCGGAGCGCCCGGACCGAGCCGAACGCCCCGGCCGGCGGCCGGAATCACGGCCGCGGTTCGGGTGTTCGCACGGGTACCGGCGGGCATCTCGGCGGGCGAGGGACGCGATTCGTCAGACATCGGTTCCTGTCAGGTTTGTGTGCTCGACCTAGTTGGGTATGGCCTCACCGTGCCGGGCGCGACGCCTTGACCGGACCCTTCCGTGACCCTGGTCGAGCCAGCAACCCGGGCCCGGCACGCCAAGACCACTCAGGCCCTGGACCACGCAGACCCAGGACCACGCGGACCCGGGACCACGCGGACCCAGGACCGCGCAGACCGGGGGAAGTCTCCCGGAGTGATCGTACGAGGACTCGATCCGGGTACGAACATGCCGCAGCGCCCGGCGACAGCAAAGGATGTCATCGGGCACCGCGGCATGTCAGTGCGCTGAACCGAGCGGGCGGGTCTGCGCCTCGCCTCAGAGCCTCAGGAGGCGAGCACCTCGTCGAGCAGGGCCTCCGCCTTGTCCTCGTTGGTGTTCTCCGCGAGAGCGAGCTCGCTCACCAGGATCTGGCGGGCCTTGGCGAGCATGCGCTTCTCACCGGCGGAGAGTCCACGCTCGCGCTCACGACGCCACAGATCGCGTACGACTTCCGCGACCTTGATGACATCGCCGGAGGCGAGCTTCTCCAGATTTGCCTTGTAACGACGCGACCAGTTCGTGGGCTCCTCGGCGTACGGCGCGCGCAGCACCTCGAAGACCCGGTCCAGCCCGTCCTGACCAACCACATCACGCACGCCGACGAACTCCGCATTGTCCGCTGGCACACGTACCGTCAGATCGCCCTGGGCGACCTTCAGCACCAAGTAGGTCTTGTCCACGCCTTTGATCTGGCGAGTTTCGATAGCCTCGATCAGCGCGGCCCCGTGATGGGGATAGACCACGGTGTCGCCAACCTTGAACGTCATGTGACAGGTACCCCTTCCGTGGCTATCCAGGGTAACACGGATACGGCGTCTTCTGAATGGCGTTTTCGCAGGTCAGGGCATATCTCGGGGCTTGACAACAGCGACAGGAACGTGCTGCGCCGGGCGAGCGGAAGAAAGAATTCGCAGGTCGGAGCAGCTCTTCAGGCCGGACGAAACGCGCACGTCACACACATCCGGAGGCCCTCCCACCTGTCCGAAGATCCCCATATGTCCGGTTCCAGGCGTGCGACTTCCGCTACTCCGTTCGGTGACCGTGGCGGGCTTCCGGACGAATCCGGAATTGATCACGAGGTGCCCCGACCGACCCTCCGATGATCAATTTCCTGGCCGCCCGCGCATTCCTTCACGGAAAATTCGTGCGCCGATCGACCACCGGTATGCCAGTCGGCTTCTTATGTGAATGACGGACGAGTACGAGCCACAAAGCGACACGGGAACCGGTCACGGAACGAGCGCGCCGCCCACCCCGTCCGCGCACCCCGTCCGCGCGCCGGCCCTACCGCCTGCCGGGCGAAGCGGGGCGTCTTGGGGGAGGGTCGGGTGCGGCGGCCCGGGAACGGCTCGGTAGCCTGAAGCCGCTGACAGACACTTAGGGCGGCTTTATCCGTTGCCGCCACCCCGCTCGAGTCCAAGGAGTTGCCGCCGCCGTGAGCAGCAGCCTTCGACGCGGTGCCCTCGCCGCCGCCGCCATCGCGTTCTCGATCGCCTCGCTCGCCGCGTGCGGTGCCGGTCACAACGCCCAGACGCTGGAGATCAAGCCGGACAACGCCGCGACGACCGTCGGTGACCTCCAGATCCAGAACGCGATCGTCATCACGCAGCCCGACCTGGAGTCGACCGGCCCGGCCGTGGTCTCCGCCACCCTGTTCAACAACGGCAGGTCCGACCAGACGCTCGAGTCCATCACCGTGGCCGGCACCGGCAAGTCCGCCGAGCTGAAGCCCGCCGAGGGCGAGCAGGGCGGCAACGGCGGCCTGACCGTCCCGGCCGGCGGTTCCCTGGTCCTCGGCGGCGAGGGCAACGCCTCCGCCGTCCTGCCCAGCAGCCGCGAGGCCATCCAGGACGGCAACGCACAGAAGATCACCTTCACCTTCAGCAAGACCGGCGAGGTGAGCCTGCGCGCCTTCGTCGTCCCCGCCGAGAGCTACTTCTCGAAGTGGGGCCCGAGCGACGTCCCGGCGGCCCCCGGCGCGTCGGCGGAGCCGTCGCAGGAGGCCTCCGGCGAGCCGTCCGACGGCCAGACCTCCGGCGCCCCGACCGACGGCACGACGGACCCCGCGACCGGCGAGTCCGCCGATGCCGGGGACGGGACCGATGCCGGGGACGGGACCGAGGCCGGGGACGGGACCGAGGGCGGCACCGACGCCGGTACGGCGACCGACGGCACCTCGCAGGGGACCGGCACCGACGCCGGCCACTGAGCACCGTACGACGAAGGGCGGGACCTCTCCGGAGGTCCCGCCCTTCGTCGTACCACGTGCCGTCGAGGGCGCAGGCGACGCGCGCCCGGCCGCTCTACGGCTCGAACTTGTAGCCGAGCCCGCGCACCGTCACCAGGTACCGCGGCGCGCCCGGGTCGGGCTCGATCTTGGCGCGCAGCCGCTTGACGTGGACGTCGAGGGTCTTGGTGTCACCGACGTAGTCGGCACCCCAGACCCGGTCGATCAGCTGCATGCGGGTCAGCACGCGGCCGGCGTTGCGCAGCAGCATCTCCAGCAGGTCGAACTCCTTGAGCGGCAGGTCGACCTTCGTGCCGCCCACCGTCACGACGTGCCGGTCGACGTCCATGCGGACGGGGCCGGCCTCAAGCGCGGCGGGGGTGACCTCCTCCGGCTCGCCGCGGCGGCGCAGTACGGCGCGGATGCGGGCGACCAGCTCGCGGGAGGAGAAGGGCTTGGTGACGTAGTCGTCGGCCCCTATCTCCAGCCCGACAACCTTGTCGATCTCGCTGTCCTTGGCGGTCACCATGATCACGGGGACGTTGGAGCGGCCGCGCAGCTGGCGGCAGACCTCGGTGCCCGGCAGGCCGGGCAGCATCAGGTCGAGGAGCACGAGGTCGGCGCCGTTGCGCTCGAACTCGTCGAGTCCGTCGGGGCCGGTGGTCGCCACGGCGACCTCGAAACCCTCCTTGCGGAGCATGTACGACAGGACGTCGGAGAAGGACTCCTCGTCCTCGACGACGAGCACACGGGTCACGGAAGGACCTCCGGGGCGGGAAGCGTTTCGTACGGGGAAGTATGGGGGGATGAGGGGGACCGCTCGGTCTCGGCACTGAGTCCGGCGCGGTCGGGGCGCCGCTGTGCGCGGTCGCGGGCGGGGCCCGACTCCGGCAGTCGCAGCGTAAAGGTGGAGCCCTGGCCTTCGGCACTCCACACCGTGACCTCCCCGCCGTGCGAGGCGACCACGTGCTTGACGATCGCGAGACCCAGACCGGTGCCTCCGGTGGCCCGGGAACGGGCCGGGTCGACGCGGTAGAAGCGCTCGAACACGCGCTCCTTGTCCTTCTCCGAGATGCCGATGCCCTGGTCGGTCACGGCGATCTCGATCTGATCGCCGCCGGGGGCGTTGACGCGGCGGGCGGCTATGCCGACGCGGGTGCGGGCGGGCGAGTAGTTGACGGCGTTCTCGACGAGGTTGCCGAGGGCGGCGGCGAGCTGGCCGCGGTTGCCGCGTACGTGCAGATCCGCCGTTCCTCCGGCGGCCATGGTGATCTGCTTGGTGCCGGCCGCGTGCCGGCAGCGGTCGATGGCCTCGGCGACCAGCTCGTCCACCCGGACGGGCTCGGCGTCGTCGAGGGGGTCGTCGTTCTGGACCCGGGACAGGTCGATGAGCTCCTGCACCAGGTTGGTCAGCCGGGTCGCCTCGATCTGCATGCGCCCGGCGAACCGCTCCACGGCCTCCCGATCGTCGGAGGCGTCCATCACGGCCTCGGACAGCAGCGAGAGCGCGCCCACCGGCGTCTTCAGCTCATGACTCACATTGGCGACGAAGTCGCGGCGTACGGCCTCGATGCGGCGGGCCTCGGTGAGGTCCTCGACCAGCAGCAGCACCAGCCGTGACCCGAGGGGCGCGACGCGTGCGGAGACGGCCAGCGCCTCCCCCCGCCCGTTGCCCCGCCTCGGCAGATCCAGCTCGACCTGCCGTATCTCCCCGTCCCGCCGGGTGTCCCGGGCCATCTGCAGCATGGGCTCGACGGCGAGCTTGCCGCCCCGGACCAGGCCGAGGGCGTACGCCGCCGAGCTGGCCTTGACCACCGCGTCGGCCTCGTCGAGGACGACCGCGGAGGAGCGGAGCACCGACAGGACGGTGTCCACGCCGGGCGGCAGCACGGGGTCCGTGTGCAGCGAGGTGCGCGTGGGGCGCTTCTGATCGCGCTCGCTCCAGCGGAACGCCAGCATGGCGATGACGCCGGTGAGTACTCCGGCGATCGCTGCCGCTGCGGCGACCGCCGCGTTCACGTCCATGCATCCAGGTTAGGCATGCCGAACGGCCCCGCCCCAGCCATCGGACTGCGACCTCGAACACTCGTCGCCCAGAGTTCACCTTGGAGCCAGGGATGGTTCATTTGTGATGCCGGAAACGGACGCGTACAGGCCGGAACGTGTAAGCGTGGGGGCACGGCAAGGGGTGCGAGCCGGTTGCGAGCAAGTGCGAGCCCCCTAAACGGACGTACGAGAGGGAACCCTGATGCGGGACGCGTACCACGAGGAACTGGACTCGATCGGCGACAGCCTGGTGGAGATGGCCCGGCTGGTCGGGTCGGCGATCGGGCGCGCCACGACCGCCATTCTCGACTCGGACCTGAAGCTGGCCGAGAACGTGATCGAGGGCGACCAGAAGGTCGACGAGCTCCACCACGAACTGGAGGCCCGGGCGATAGCCCTGCTGGCCCGGCAGCAGCCGGTCGCCACCGACCTGCGGATCGTCGTCACGTCGCTGCGGATGTCGGCCGACCTGGAGCGCTCGGGCGACCTCGCCCAGCACGTGGCCAAGCTGGCCCGGCTGCGCTACCCGGAGCGGGCGGTCCCGAGCGACCTGCACGCGACCATCCTGGAGATGGGCCAGCTCGCCCAGCGCCTGATGGCGAAGGCGGCCGAGGTGATCATCACCAAGGACGTCGACCTGGCCCTCCAGCTGGAGCAGGACGACGACGCGATGGACCTCCTCCACCGCACGCTCTTCCAGCACCTGATGGACGACCGCTGGAAGCACGGCATCGAGACGGCCGTCGACGTCACCCTCCTCGGCCGCTACTACGAGCGCTACGCCGACCACGCGGTCTCGGTCGCCAAGCGCGTCGTCTACCTGGTCACGGGCGAGCACGTGAACGACCTCCAGGCGGACATCCAGCCGCCGACGCAGGTCGAGGGGGCCTAGCACCCCTCCGGGCGGGAGGGGCCCGGCGTGGGACAGGGGCGCGCGCGGTCACCCCAGTGCGCCGTTGATGCGACGGCCACCGGGGGCGTGCAATGGGCCCAGGCACCAGCCGTGCAACGGGCCCAGGCACCAGCCTCCAGGAGGAACCCATGGCCGATTCCCCCAGCACCAAGCCCGCCCCCACCGAGGAACGCCGGACCGAGCAGCCCGCCGAGCCCCGCAGCCTGCCCCTGATCGCCGCATGCGGCTGCGGCTCGGGCTGCGGCTGCGGCTGCCAGTCGGGCAATCCGTGCCAGTGCGGCTGACGCACCGGCAGCACTACGGCGGCCGGGTTCGCCCCGGCCGCCGTACGGGCGCACCCTGGAGGAAAGACCCTCGAAGGGGGTGCGAGGCCATGGCTCACTTCATGGACGTGCACCACGGGATGCACGGCATCACTTCGGACCAGCTCCACAAGGCCCACCAGGCGGACCTCGCCATCGAGAAGGACGAGGACGTCCACTTCGAACACGCGTGGGCGGACCCGGACTCCGGCACCGTCTACTGCCTCTCCGAGGCCCCGTCGGCCGACGCGGTCCAACGCGTCCACGAACGCGCGGGCCACAAGGCGGACGAGATCCACGAGGTCCCGCTGACGGTATAGACCATCCCCTGGGTGTCGCGTCGCCCGACTTGAGTACGGGTACTCAGGCCTGGGCGCCCGCCCCCGTCCGACCCTGGGACACAGGACGCCGACCAAGGGGAGACGACACCCGATGAAGACCAACCGGACCAGCCGGATACGCACCCTCACTCGCCTGACCGTCGCAAACCGCGCCTCGGCGGCCTACCTGACCCTGGTCGGCGGCGCGATGACCGTCGCCGCACTGGAACCCCTCTTCACGTCCGCCCCGGACGCGTCACTCATCTGGGTCTGGCCGGCCCTGTTCACCTTCCCGGCCTTCGGCTTCGTCGCCTGGCTCGGCGAGGCGGGCTGGGGCGGCGACGCCCCGACGTGGTTCTTCATCGGCGGCATCGTGCTCTCGGCCCTGGTCCAGTCGCTGGCGCTGGGCGCCACCTGGAGCGCCCTGCGAGGGCGGCGGGAGCGCCGGGGGCGGCTGACGACGGCGAGCTGACGCGGGGCGCCGGGGCAGCCGGGCTAGGTATACGCACGGCGGGCCGAGGCTGCGCCAGGCCGCTCACCGCTCGCCGCTCGCCGCAATATATAGGGGTACAGTTTATAAAAACGTACCCCTATAACTTGAGGCGCGGATGAAGAAGCCCGTCGACATGTTCGACCGCGACTACGAGTGGGCGGCGCTGACCCGGTTCGTCACCGACACCCAGCCCGGCGCGACGTTGGGTGTGGTTTCCGGAAGGAGACGACAGGGCAAGACCTTCCTGCTCGAGGCGGCCTGCGAAGCGGCAGGCGGGTTCTACTTCGGCGCGACGGAGGCTGCCGACGCCGAGTCACTGCGCCGACTGAGCGCGGCCCTCACCGCACATGTCCGGCCGCCCAGCCCGTACCACTTCGCCGACTGGCACGAAGCGGTGGACGCGCTGCTTGCGCTGGGCGCCGAGCGGCCAGTACCGGTCGTGATCGACGAGTTCCCCTACCTGGCCAAGGCCAACCCGGAGCTGCCGTCGATCATCCAGAACGCGTTCCGGCCGCTCCGGGAACAGCGCACCGGCTCCCGGGCTCGCCTGCTGCTCTGCGGTTCCGCGCTGTCGTTCATGGGCGGGCTGCTGTCCGGAAACGCGCCGCTGCGCGGCCGGGCGGGCCTTGAACTCGTCGTCCGCCCCCTGGACCACCGGCTGGCCGCGGACTTCTGGGGCATCACGGATCCACGCCTCGCCCTGCAAGTGCACGCCATCCTCGGAGGAACCCCCGCCTATCGCAGGGAGTTCGCACGCGGTGACAGCCCGTCCGGCCCGGACGACTTCGACGACTGGGTCGTCCGTACCGTGCTGAACCCGGAGACCCCCCTCTTCCGCGAAGCCCGCTACCTACTGGCCGAGGAACCCGACCTGCGCGACACCGCGCTCTACCTCTCGGTACTCGGTGCGGTCGCGGAGGGCAACACCACGCGTGGCGGCATGGCCGGATACCTGGAACGCAAGGCCACCGACATCGCCCACCCGATCAACGTCCTGGAAGACGCGGGGCTGCTCCAGCGCGAGGCGGACGCGTTCCGCACCAACCGCTCCACCTACCGCATCGCCGAACCCCTGATCGCCTTCTACCACGCGGTGATGCGACCGGTCTGGCCCCAACTCGAACGCCCCGGCAACGCCGCCCGAGTCTGGCAGGCCGGCCGCCGGCGCTACGTCGCCAACGTCCTCGGCCCCCACTTCGAACAGGTCTGCCGCGAGTGGGCGCTGCACCACGCCGACCCCGACCTGCTCGGAGGCCTCCCCGCACACGTCGGCCAGGGCGTCGTCAGCGACCCGTCCGCACGTACGTCGCACGAGGTCGACGTCGCCGTCATCGGCGTGGCCGACGGAACCAAACCTCCGCTGCTGGCGATCGGCGAGGCCAAGTGGAACGACACCATGGGCATCGCCCACATCGACCGACTCCGCCGCATCCGGGACGTCATCACCCGCACCGGCCGTTACGACACCAGCCGCACCCAACTCCTCTGCTTCAGCGGCGCCGGCTTCAACGACAAGGCCCACCACGCCGCCGCCACCTCACCGGACGTCCAACTCATCGACCTGTCGACGCTGTACGGCGGCACCGGGGCCTGACCGACCCCGCGTTGCGCTCGATACCATCCGGGACCCAACCGACGGTCGGCCCCAGTCGATGACCAGGGAAAGACCTGCCAGCGCCGGCCGCGCACCCCTTAATGTGCCGTGCATGACAGAGCGACGTTCCATCCTCAGCGGCTCGACGTTCGAAGAGCAGATCGGCTACGCCTGTGCCGTGGTCGACGGCGACTGGGTGCACGTGTCGGGCACCACCGGCTTCGACTACACCACGATGACGATCTCCGAGGACGTGGTGGAACAGGCCGAGCAGTGCCTGCGCAACATCGAGGCCGCCCTGACCGAGGCGAAGTGCACCTTCGCCGACGTGGTCCGGGTCCGCTACCTGCTCCCCGACCGCACCGACTTCGAGCCCTGCTGGCCGGCACTGCGCCGCGCCTTCGGCGAGGTCCGCCCGGCCGCCACCATGCTGATGTGCGGCCTCGCCGACCCCCGCATGAAGATCGAGATCGAGGTGTACGCACGGCGGCGCACCGCGTAGCGCGCCCTTACTTGCCGGCCTCGGGCCCGTACCACTGGAGCGCTTGACCGGTGACGGCGGCGACGCACTCGAAGTCACGGTCGCGGTGGAGGAGGGTCAGCCCCTGCAACTCGGCGGTGGCGGCCACCACGAGGTCGACGGGACCGGCACTGCGGTGCTGCCCGCGTCGGGTGAGGATCTCCTGGACCTGCCAGGCCCGGTCGTAGGCACGGTCGTCCACCGGCACCGACCCGAAGAGCACGCGCAGGTCCTCGACGCCCTGCGTACGGTCCGCGGCGGAGCGCGCGCTGTAGAAGAACTCCAGCTCAGTGATGGGACAGGTGGCGATGAGCCCGGCGGCGGCCGCCTGGTCCCATCCGTACTGCTCGGCGTCGCCCCGCAGCAGGCGGGCGAGTGCGCTGGTGTCGATGAGGAACTGCGCGGCGTTCACCGACGGTAGTTCCCCTTCTCATCGAAGAGATCCAGGTCGAAGGCGCCCGCCGCCGCGGCGGAGCGCAACCGGGTGAGCGCCAGCGCACGACGCCTGTTCTCCAGCACTTCACGCAGGGCGGTGTTGACCGTCTCCTTCTTGGTGCTGGTGCCCAGCGCTTTGGCCACGTCTGCGACCAGTTGATCATCCAGGTCGATCACGGTCCGGCTCACCGGCGACACCTCCACGTATATCAAAGATGCGCTCCAGTATATACGCCCGGTAGTCGCTCAGCCGGCGTGGAGGACCCGAAGGCGATCCGGCTCCGCCGGGTCCCGGTCGACGACTCGGACGGGCGTCCAGGCCCACTGCCAGACGCTGATGTCCGGCGTGCGGGAGAACCGGATCGGCCCACGGGTGCCCTCGACCTCCACGCGCGGCCATGACCCGGCGATGGCCGCCCGGTCCGTGCCGTGGGAACGCAGCACCTCGGCGAGGACGGCGACGGTGTCCCAGCCCTCATAAGCGACGAAGGAGGGCGCCTCGCCCAGCCGTTCGTGGAGTTCCTTCCCGACGCGTTCGCCGAGCGGACCGAGGCACTCGGGCAGGTAGCGCAGGAACGGGATCCCGGCGCCGTCCTCGCCCAGCTCCGCGGCCCATTCGGCGAACTCCGGCTGACCGGCCGGAGCGCCGATCAGGAGCCCCGCGAGCCGCCGGTCGCCCCGGACGGCCCTGACGATCGACACCGCCGGCTCCGGGTGGCCGACCAGCAGGAGGAGTGCCGTCGCGCCCTGTTCGACGAGCGCGTCGCTCAGGGCCTCGGGGGTGAGCGCGTTCGTGTCGAGTTCGACGACGGTGCCACCGCGGGGAGCGAGATGGTCCCGCAGGACGCGGGTCCCGGACGCCCAGTAGACGCTCGGCTGGGTCGCCACCGCGATCCGGCCCCGGCCGGCGCCGAGGAGGAAGTCCGCATAGATCCGCCAGCCGTGGGACTGGGCCGGGGCCAGGCGCGCGACCCACTCCGTCGGCTCCTCGGTGAGCGCGTCGAGCACCGCGGACGAGCAGAGGAACGGCACCCCAAGGGCATCGGCCCGGGCGGCGGCGGCGCGGGCGACGACACTGTGGTACTCGCCCGCCACAGCGGCCACGCCCAGGCCGGCCAGTTCCTCCACGGCCGCCGCGGCCCGCTCAGGATCGGCCGCGGTGTCCCGGACCACCAACTCCAGCGGCCTGCCCCCGATCCCACCGGCGCCGTTGACCTCGCGCACACCCAGCTCGAGTCCCGCGAGCAGATGCCGACCCGCCTCGACCCAGCCGGGCCGCGTCAGCGGGACGAGAGCGCCCAGCCTGACGGACGACCCGCCCGCGTGCTCGGCTCCGGACGGCGATGGTGGCGTATTCATGAGTGGCGTCTCCCCTGGGACGATGCGGTCACGGCCCGCCCGGACCGCTCGCCGGCCGGGGCCGGCCGAACGTGCCCGGGGGACGCTCAACGCCCCCTTACCCGAGCCCAAGGGCGCGGGTAAGGGTCGTTATCGGAGAACCTACTTCTTCTTGCCCTGGGTCTTGTCGGGGATCTTGGTGGCCCGCGTCTTCGCTGTTCAAGGGAGGTGGTCTCGTGCGCCTGGTGGTCGTCGTTGGTCGTCATCGGCCACTGTCGAGCGTCTTCGGACGGCCCAAAGACGGCCCAGCCAGCACCGTCATGAGCGTCGGCTTACCGCGTTACGCAGCGCCTCGAACCAACCCATGAAGAGCCACCTCAGCCACCAGAACCACCCTCTGCGCCTGCGTCGCGGCTGTGGTTCCGGACGCGCCGGCATGCACGGAAGTCGGGGAGGAGTAGAGACACGTGGGCTTCGGCTTCGTCGGCCTCCACCACCGTGCAAATGGCAGTAGCTGTTCCGTCCGGCCGGGTTTCCGCACGCTCGTCCCTGCCGTATCACCCCAGCGCAACGCCCCATGAAGCGAGGCTGGCAGAGCCTGCGCGGGCAGGGGGCGACTGTGGGGCAACTGCTTGCGGAAGCTACAGGTCTCACACGCGGAGCCATCAGCTTGGGAAGCTGCGGGCATTTCAGGGCGACTCGGGCGCCGACCTGGACAAACGCCCCGTTTGCCCCTCCTCATGCTGAGCCGCTTTCACCGTGATTCCCCGCTGTTCCCCGCTCTATCTGGTGCGCTGGCGGTGCAGCGGAGGCCAAGGGCGCGAGCGTCCTTTAGTCAGTCACATCGTCGGTTCGCGTGAGAGGCACCGTGGGTGTGCTGCTGGCCTGTTCCTGCGACGCTGACGGCATCTCATTATCGATGATTCTTCTTAGTTCAGCGAACTGATCGCTAGTAAGGAGATGGGCATCGGAAATATTGATCACCCGCCCATTTCCTTCAATCGTGATGTTTGTCCTCTGCTCTCTGAAACTTGCTTCCTCGGCATACCGTCGTGATCGGCTGGCAATTCGAAGGGTGGTATAGGCGAACGCTGCAGCCAAGACGGAGCCAGTGGCTGCTCCCACCACGGCAATAAAGTCAGTAGCTTCCATCACTCTTCCACCTCAGCAAGCACGGTGCTAGCACCTGTAGTGATCAGGGTGATCGCGAAGAACCAAAGGGAAAGTTCCGCCATGACATCGCGACGCACTTCAGGGTCATTCGCAGCGTTCGGAGCCACCGCATCTGCATACAGAAAAGACGTCAGAAAGAATAGGCCGATGTTCGTGAACGTCAAAATGGCATGAAGGAAACGGTGTTTGTTGCTCTTTTTCATGAAAGATTGTCCGACTGCCGCCGCAGTTAGACCAGCAGACACGATATAGAGCTCACCGTGGCTGATGAGGTCGGAGAACGACCGGTCTCCCTGGCGAGTAGCGTCAATTAAGTAGCCAGCTGCAATTGGAAGTACGGCGAAGATTACGCTGAAAAACGCCCAGTGAAGAACCTTCATCCAGGGGTCATGCGCGCTGGTAGTGCTGGCGGTCGTCGCTGCACCGCTCGTCTGCGGAGTCTCGCCGTCTGCGGTTGTCACAGTGATGACTGCAGACGGCTCCCCCGTAGCCGGGTGTGAGCCCCCTGCGGAAGCTTGCGTCGCCTGAGTTGGCGGAGTTGGGCTAGTCATCGAGGCCCACGCATCCTCTGGGACCTAGTCCGAACGTTTGACGCACAAGCGTCCCCCCATCTCCCTCAAGTCAGCGCAAGAGGGGCCCAGTTCAGAGGCTGAGCAAGGAGTCTACCCGCAGGGCTGACTGCCAACGGGCATCGTTCTGGCGGGCACATACACCAATGTCGTCAAGGTCATTACGGGCGCCTGAACATGGACGCACGCTGGGGCGAGCTTCGGTGCGTGAAAATGGCGAGGAGATCGGCGTGCAGCTTCTCGCCGACAGGACCAAACCTCCAGCCATTCCTGCCGACTCGTGATGGCAGGTTCCGAGACCTAAGCTTGGGAAGCTGCGATCATTTGCGGCCGGTTCGGGCGCTGACCTGGGCGAATGGTAGAGGCGCGGCCTCGTCGGGCTCGACTGCTTCCCCTGGGGTCCCCCGCTGTTCCCCACTAGATCTGGTGCGGTTATGGTGCGCGCCGCTCGTCATCCACGCTCTAGGCCACCTACCGCTTCTGCGCCCGGTAGCGCTTCATCAGCGCAGTGATCCGTGCATAGTCCGCCTGGCCGTTGAGCTCGGCCACGAGATCGTCAGGACACAACTCGTAGAGATCGCCCCACCAACGACGTCCCCGGTTGTCCCAGATCCGGTAACCACCCGGCACGCCCCGGGCGACGTAGCGTCTTCTGCTCACGGTTCCCCGTTTCCGGCCCACCCTCGTGCCGTCCTTTAGCGAGTCATCCCTGAACGGTCGTGAACGGCGCCGAATGGGACGGAAACTGAGACGGCGGGGGACAGGCGAGTCCTCCCGGGTGTTGCTCATCCTGCCTGTGTTTCGTCCACCTGTGCGCCGAGGTCAGCGGTGCCTGCGGACGGTGGTGCCTTGATGGTCGCCGGCTGGTTAACGGCGAGGAAGGTGAAGGTCAAGTCGAGGGGTTCGCCGTCGACAAACTAGAGCGGCTTGCCCTCGCCGCTCCGTGTGGCGTATGTATCGCCCCGCATGCGGAACTGCCTGGTGTGGTTGTCGTCGCCGATCCACAGATCCATGGTGAGCGTGCCCTCGATGCGTAGCGCTGTGAACTGATCAAGGCTGTTGATCTGGCGCTCCCGAGCCGCCTCGCTGGCGGCAGCATCACGGGCGGCGCCGATGCCGCTACTGGTGACCGTTCCTCTGTAGTGAGTGGTCCGGGTCCCGTCGATCGCCTCCGTCCCAATGCTTCGCACGTCCTTGGATGCGGTCAGGATCGTGGACTGCACGGCTGGGTTGCCTTCGATCTGACGCGGCAGTATGCCGTAGGACTGGTTGTCCACCGCGCTGCGTCCCCATACAGCCGGGTCGGCGCTGAACCAGCTCTTGCCGTCCAGCTTCTCGAAGTCGATCGCACTCCCGCTTACGTACATCACTTCGTCGACGAACCGGACCTCCATCTGGCCGTCTCTACCCTGGTCGGTCGCGTTCATCTTCATACTCATGGTCAGGGGTTCCGTGTTCATGGATGCCTCGGCCTCCAGCCGGCCCTTGTCCGGCACGGTCCCGGTGACCCGGTAGTGGAGCGACGTGATGCGCTCGGAGTTCGTCGCCGCCTTCGCCACGGCCGTAGCGGGCGTCACCCTGGGCGAGCCCTGATTCGGAGAGTTACTCGCCGGGCCCTCTCCGCAGGCACTCGTTCCCCCAGCGAGCAGCACAGCGGCGAAGGTCGCGCTCGTCACTCTGAGTGGTACACAACCACGCGATGAAATCGTCATAATTCCCCCCGGAACTGAGGTGGCTGACCCAAGCCAAGGCCGTGAGCGTATCCCGGCGTGTGTCCGGTGATCCGCTGGGTTCTGGTGGGTCATGCGCGACGGACCGACCCGCCTGCCAACGCGAGCTTCTGGGGCCTCAGGCTTTCAGCTTGGGAAGATGCGATCACTTGCGGGCAGTTTGTGCGCTGACCTGGGCGAACGGTTGGGCTGAGAGCGGCGACGGCTACGGCTGCTTTCACCGTGATTCCCCCTGTTCCCCGCTCGCTCTGGTGCGCTTGCGGTACGGCCGTGGTCCGGAGGTGGCACTCCGGAACCGCCTTGTCTGCAGCTCTGGCCGGATTGCTCTACGGCAGCCATAGCAGTCGCGTTAAGGTCTCACAGGAACGCTGCCTGTCGGCCTTAGCTGCTGTGCTCCCTTACGCACCCACCTCGTGGGCTGCGGCTTCAGCACGACTTGAGGGGCACGGCGAACATGGCGTTCGTCAGAAAGGGGTGCGAGATGTTGAACCGCAATCTGGTAGCAATGCTCAAGGCGCAAGATAAGAAGCTTGCCGCAGCGCTCGATGAGAGTCGCAGCAGTTTCCAGCACGCTGGCCTTCGTGGCGACGCAGTTGAGAGCGCATTCCGGGATTTCCTCAGCAAGCATCTACCGCGTCACTTTACTGTCGGCACGGGGGAAGTGATTGACCTTGGAGACCATACGTCCTCCCAGACCGACGTCATCGTCGCCAATGTTGACCAACCCTTTCAGACAGGGCTACACGAGCCAGGGATCTTTCTGATCGAAGGCGTGTCGGCCGCAGGGGAGATCAAGTCGAAGCTCACGCTGAACGATCTCAACGACACGCTCAATAAGGGCGCAAAGTTCAAGACTCTGCGCAACACCACTATGAACGGGACGCTCACTTTCACCAACCCGTCTGACGAGTCAAGGTTCTATCGCTGTCCGCCATACTTTCTGTTTGCGACGGAAAGCGTCGTCGCCCTCCAGACACTCCAGCAACGCCTCGAAGCAGCGATGCCAGTTCCTTCGGCAAATGGAGAAGGTCCGGATCTCCCGCCCTTGGACGCCGTGTTTATCCTCGGCCGGGGCGCTGCACTGAACCTCGGCGATGGTGAGGGGGATCTCAAAGCCAGCCGCTCTGACGGGACGCGTCTCACCGGCTGGACATGGGTCGAAGGTGAATCTGTGATTGCGGAATTCCTTATCTGGCTGACCGCTGTCGCGCCTCGGCCCATCCGCAATCTGTCACCTGCCACTGACTACCTCCTTCGACACAGGGCGTCGCTGAAGGCGATGCGCTGACTGCGGCGTTAAGCACCAGTCTTGAAGATCGCGTACGGATCGGGGCTGTGTTGGCAGGACGCTGACCTATGCGGTTGTGAGCCAGTTGCCACCGCTCTCCGTTGTTCCCCGGTGATCGTTCCGCATCGGACACGTGAGGGCACCCCGGTGGTGCTAGCCTTGGGTCGCGCATAGCAACAATATGTGCTGCTCGGCCTGGTGCGAATGAGTCCATCGGACTCGCCCCTGATCTCAGGCCGACTTACTTGGCGCCGGACGGCGCCTGGTTTGTCGTGCCCGTTCTCAAGATCTTTCCCGAGGGGTTTTCGTGCCTGAGATCGTCATCGTGTGCCTCATCTTCGTCTACCTGCTCTTTGGGCTGGTGGCCTTGTCGCGGTGCTCGCCGGAGGACCTCCGTGAGATCCTCCGGGTCCTCCTTCGCCGACGGATGTAGCGCCTGTGAGCGCCAAGGTCGATGGAGCGACTTTGGCCTGGAGCTGCTTTGGCGCGAGTGATCATGGCCCCGGAAGCTTCCGGCGCGTCGGGCAGTTTGTGGACCTGTCCGGTCAAGCACGACGTTGGGGCGATGATCTGCGAGGCTCGCGCCAAGGTGGCTCGCGGAGCAGACCGCCCCAGCCACGCCGTACCCCTTTTCTGGCGTCAGACGGCTGATCGCTGAGTGCGCGGTACGGGCGCCGGCCGGGCTGGAGCGGAGCGGAGACAGGAGCGCAGGCCCGGCCGGGGGCCGGGCCGCGCGCGGGGAGCGGAGCGAGCCGCCTTGAACCCGTGAAGAAGGTTGTAACTCAGGCATCATCTGGGACCCGACACATCGTCTGAGACCCGACACCGTGGCATGGGATCGGGCCCTCCATCTCGGTGGTCAGGCGCGCTGCCGTGCCACGAGCGCCGGGATCGCTGCGATCTTCTCCGCCGTAAGGGCGGACCAGTCGACTCCCGACGGGCGATGAGGGTTCGGGCAGGCGATGGTCTCGTCGGGGGTCACGATCAGGTCGACGCTGGCGTCGTGTTCGGTGGTCGGGATTGAGGTCTCGGTCACCTGGAGTGCGTGGACGGTGGTGACGACGATGGTCTCCGGCGTCACGAGGCCGGCCTCGGTGAGTAGGGCGAACTCGATGTCGGAGTAGCCGGCGCCCTTGCCGATGCGGGCGCCGTCGCGGTTGACGGCGACGCTGCCGAGGATGATCAGGTCCAGCGGGCGAAGGGCGTCGACCTCGACAGTGGGGGCGATCTTGGCAGCGGTGCGGCTGGCTGCGGCCTCGGCAGGCGGGACGGTGAGGGTGGCCGGATCGAGGAGGTAGAAGGGTTTGAGGGTGGCCAGCTTCGGCACTGCCATGTAGACGGTCTTGCCGTCCTCCAAAGCCCGTACCCGCACCGGCAACTGAGCTTTGTCGGGCACTGCCTTGACGACGTCCGCACGATGCCAGGCGGGATGTTCCGCGAGCCGGTCCGCAGCTTCCCCAGCGCCCTTGAAGTTGGGGATACGACCGTGAACGGAGGGGTCGTGGACAGCATCTGCGGCGGTCAGGGTGTCCCAGACCTGCAAACGTACCGCCTGTTTGGCGCGGTCCAGGGAGTTGGCTGCCACCACCACTGTCTCCTTTTCTCCTACGCTGCCGTCATCAGGCCGAGCAGTCTGTCGTGGACCTCGGCGACAAGGGGCTCCTGGCGCCAAGGGCGAAGTTCGCGGGCGGCTCCGAAGACAAGGTTCATACCTCCGCCACCGCGTGTGGCCTCCAGCTCGACGATGGCTTCGGTGAGGCTGGCCACCCCGGCTTCGACGTCGCGTTGGCGGATACGGGCGAGCGTAAGGTTCCCCAGCACGATCGCGCGGGACTTTCGCCTGTCTCGTAGCTTCTCCGCAGTTCCAGCCAGCAGGCGCTCGGCCCGTTGGTTGTCTCCGAGGGAGAGGTAGCAGGAGCCTGCGAGGCGCCCGAACTGCGCGGGCGACACCAGGTCGGCCGCAGCGTCACCAAGGTCCACGTGGTCAAGTTGGCGTTCCGCGCTGGCAAGGGCGCGTTCACAGTCCCTGGCCGAGCGCAGCATGGCGTGTGCCTCGGCAGCGTGCAGGAGCGCCAGTCCGGACAGGGCGGGACTCGTGCGCGCGGCGATATCGGCCGCTCGCTGCGCGAGCGCCAACCCGGACTGTGCGTCGTGTGCGCCGTACAACGCTACGTAGCAGGTACGCAGAAGGGCGTGGGCTTCGAGAGTGGTGTCCCGTAAGTAGCGAGCGAGGAGTGCACTGCGCTCGTAGTACGACTTGGCCGTGGTGTGGTCGCGGCGCTGGGAGGCGTCCCAGACCAGCTGCCCCATGAGTGTGCACGCGTCGGCATGCAGCGCGTGGAGCTCCCGTTGCACGCGTCCGCGGGCTGTACCGGAGGCGAGCTGGTCGATGCGGTTGAGCTGTGCTGCTGCCTCTGCGATGAGGCCGGCCGATGGCACGCGGTCGTATCGAGCGGCGCAGTCGTCGAAGCACGTGCGAAGTGTGGCGACGGCGGGGAGATCAATGCGCCCCGGGTGACTCAGCGCGTGATCGAGGGCGTCTTGCCCCTGTGTGCCACATAATGGACGACCGGTCAGCAGGACGTTGAGTTCCTCGGCATTGACGCGCAGAAGGCGGGCCAGCCGTGGGCGCATCCAGGGTTGTGGGGCAGTGCGGCCTGATTCCCAGCGGGCGATGGTGGAACGGTCTACCTGCATGTGCTCCGCGAGAGCCTCTTGGGTGAGGCCCACGGTCCGACGGCGTCCTGCGAGACCGTTGCGGTGATACGCCATGACGCTGTCTCCCCGTTTCGCCTGCCCTGCCAAGGACTGCCGGTCTGCGCGACTCCCCAGGCCAGGCGTGGGTGTGCCGCGCGGATGCCGCAATGGTGCGTCCATTCTGCTCTGGGTGCCGCCTGCTGTGGGCGGTTGTGTGGAACTCCGACGCACACAGCCAGGAAGGTTCGCGGTCCATGCCGTTCCGAACAGCAACTTCGAAGTCCTCGTCCCTCCGTGTCCCGCCCGACACCGGCGCCGTGTCTTCCGCTCGTCGCTGGGTCGTCTCGCTGGTCCATGACTGGGACCTGCCGCTTGTGGAGGACACGGTCGAAACGCTGGAGTTGCTGGCCGGCGAGGTCATTGCGAACGCCTTGGTGCACGCGGAGAACGGCTGCCAGGTCACGGTGTGCTGGGACGGCACCCGCGTGCGTCTGGAAGCCGAAGACGGGGAGACCGGCGCCCTCCCTCAGGTTGCGGCGGCCAGCCTGGAGGACGAGAGCGGGCGCGGATTGCAGTTGATCGATGGGCTGGCCCATGCCTGGGGATCCCGGCCGACGGTAGACGGAAAGGCCGTTTGGTTCGAGGTTTGTAGTGGTTCGCCCTCGACGTACCGCGCGTCTCCCGCAGCATGCGAAGTCGACTTCCTCATTCAACGGCGTACTGCGGCCGACAGCCGTTGCCGAGCCGCCGAGAGCGGCCTGCTCAGCAGTTCACGCGCCGCTGTCACCCGACCACTGACGACCTGACTCCGGAGCACGAGCCCCGAAGTCAGGGTCGGCGCCCCCACCCGGGTCTCCATCGCGTGGTGGACCCCCGGAGGCGCGCCAACCAGGGGGCAGGCAACCGGCTGGCTCCCGCCTACACAGAAGGAGGCATCTCCATGCCCGAGCAGAACGCCACCACGAACGGCGGTCAGGAAGATCAGGGACTGCTGGTCGCCCGTCGCCGGATCGCCGCCGCCCGTTCGCGGGCCGAGCAGCCCTCGGACGGCGGCTCAACCGGTCGTTCCGACGGCAACGACTGAGAAAGGGCGCCATAAATGACCACCGACGCAGCTGCGGTGGTCGCGCACCTGGGTGAGGACTTCCTCGCCCAGGTGTACGGCCGCACCTACCGCCACTTCCCGGGCGATCCAGGCCGTTTCAGCGGTGTGCTCGGCTGGGACGATCTCAACTCGTTGCTCACCCATCATCGGCTCGAACCGCCCCGCCTACGTCTCTCGACGGGTGGCGAAGCGCTGCCCCAACACGCCTACTCGACGCCCGTCACCACCCGTCGCAGCACCGTGTGGCACCGCCTCAAGCCCGCCGACCTGCACCGCCGACTCGCCGAGGGCGCCACCCTCGTCCTGGACGCGATCGACGAGCTGCACTCGGGCGTCGGGCACCTGGCCCAGCAACTGGAACGGCACCTGCGTACTGGCGTCCAGGTCAACGCATACGCCTCCTGGACCCCCGAGGAAGGCTTCGGAGTCCACTGGGACGACCACGACGTACTCGCCCTCCAGCTCGACGGCGTCAAGAAGTGGCGCATCTACGGGCCCACGCGGCAAGCCCCACTGCACCGGGACACGGACATCCCCGAACCGCCACCGGACGAGCCGATGGTCGAACTGGTCGTTCAGGCCGGGGACATGCTGTATCTGCCGCGCGGTTGGTGGCACGCGGTCGCCGCTTCCGAAGGCGTCCATTCCCTGCACCTCACCTGCGGCATGCAGCCAACGACTGGCGCCGATCTCCTCCAGTGGCTCTCCGAAGACCTGCGACGCGAGCAGTCGGTACGCAGCGACCTGCCGCGCTTCGGATCCGAGGAGGAGAAGGCGGAATTCGTGCGGTCCCTGGGCGACCTCGTCTTGAAGGAGTGCGGTGACGCTACGCTCCTCGACCGCTTCCTCGCCGTGAGGGACGCCACCGATCGGGCTCGCCTCGTTCCCTCATTGCCGTACGTCGAGGGTGTGCCGCCCGACCCCGCCCTCGCCGTGCACCTGGTCACCGCCCGCGCCCGGCTGCAGAGCGACGGGGGAGGCAATGCGGTGCTGACGGCAGGTGGAGAGGAGTGGACCTTCGCCCCGCAGGCCGCACCGCTGCTGTCCCTCCTCGTGGCCGGAGGCCACCATCGCCTGGACACACTCGCCCAGGCGGCAGGACTCCGTATCGGGCAGGTCGCGCTGCTCGTAAGCGAACTGGTCGACGGTGAGGTCGCGGCCGTGGGGCGGGCCGGATGAGCGCCCAACTCGCGGCCGGTACATACCGTTGCCGTGACGTGTCCCAGTCGGTGACTGCGGCTGTGGACGCCGGGGCGACGTGGATCGACACAGCGCCGAATTACGCGTCGGGCTCGGCCGAGGCCCTACTACGGCCGGTACTGGACGGGCACTCGCGCGTGCGCGTATCGACCAAAGTGGGTTTCGTGCCCGACTCCGACCGGGTGGCGGCTCGGGACGCCGGCGTACTGCCGCTCGGCGGCGATCAGAACCACTGCCTGTCACGTCCGTACATCGCCTGGCAGCTCGCCCGCAGTCGCGTACGCCTTGGGCGAGTCCCGGATCTGGTCTTCATCCACAATCCAGAACACGACCGTACGGACCCGGCCGATGTGGCGCGGACGCTGACTGCCGCGTTCGAGGAACTGGAGAGTGCTGCGGACGCCGACGAGATCTGCGGCTACGGCGTCGCCACCTGGGCGGGCTTGTCGAGCGGCCTGTTCGCCGTCCCCGAGCTCACGTCTCTCGCGGAAACCGTGGGCGGGCCACGCCACCACTTCCGCGCCGTGCAGTTCCCGGTCTCGCTCATCCACCTCACCGTGGTGGCGGACGCCCTTGACGGGCGCGGGGCACTCGCCGAGGCCCGAGGTGCGGGACTCGACGTCTTCGCGTCGGCGCCCCTCGGAGGTGGTGCACTTCTCGCCGCAATGGCGGACGATCTGGTGCGCGTCATCGATTGCTCCGCCTCCCCTGCGCAGGCCGCCCTCCTGGTCGCTCTGTCGGCGCCTGGAGTGTCGCGTGTCCTGCTGTCGGCAAGCACACCGGCACACTGGGCTGACGCTCAGGGCGCTGAGTCCCGCGAGTCCTTGTCGCCGGTTCGTTTGAGAAGGGTCATTGATGCCGTCGGAACCTGATGACCCTGAGGTCACCGTGCGCATGCGCAGGGCTCACTCCGTGGCATGCGGCGTTCTCGGGGCGGTTTCTTCCCCTCGGCCGTTCGGAGGAGGGGCGCATGAGGCGTGGGGCTGGAGGGGACGCACACTGGGCCGACCCGTCACCGGTCCCTACGGGGCGGGATGGCTGCGCGTCGTCCACGCGCCGTTGGGCAAAGCGAGGGGCAAGCTGTGGACGGGACCGGAGGAAGCCGAACGACTGGTGCCCCGGCGGCTGCCGCGTCCTTGCCTGCGTCTCATACACCAGTGGACGGAGGGAGCAGTCGCGTACAAGGCGGAGCTGTACGACCACATCGTCGGCGACATCCTGTCGCCCACTCCGGCACTCCTCGCTACCGCACCTCAACTGTCGGCAGTCTGGTGGAGCGACCTGCGCACGGCTCTCGGCCGTCTCTCGCCGGTCCGCACCGACCGCGTTGCCGTGCGCCAGGCGTACCTGGACCGGGCCATGCCGAAGTACCTCGCCTTCCTCGGCGGGACCGTCCCCACGACACCGTCCGCGTGGTCCACCGCGCATGGCGACCTGCACTGGGCGAACCTCACCGGGCCCGGACTCGGCATCCTGGACTGGGAGGGCTGGGGCATCGCCCCGGCCGGTTACGACGCCGCCTTGCTGCACGCCTACAGCCTCGGGGTTCCCAAGGCCGCCGAGCACGTCCGCCGCGAACTCGCCACCGATCTCGACAGTGAGCACGGCCGCTTCGCAGAGCTGGTCGTGATCACCGAACTCCTGCAGAGCGCAGAACGCGGGGACAACTCAGACCTCGTTCCCGCTCTGCGGCAGCGGGCAAAAGAGGTCTTGCCCCAGGTGTAGCCCCGCAAGTCTCTGGGCCCATGGCACAAGAACGCCCCTCACCTGCGGAAAAAGTGCAGGTGAGGGGCGTAATCACGCAACCTACTTCTTCTTGCCCTGGTTCTTCACGGCCTCGATCGCCGCCGCCGCCGCGTCCGGGTCCAGGTACGTGCCGCCCGGGTTCAGCGGCTTGAACTCGGCGTCCAGCTCGTAGGAGAGCGGGATGCCGGTCGGGATGTTCAGGCCCGCGATGTCGGCGTCGGAGACGCCGTCGAGGTGCTTGACCAGGGCGCGGAGCGAGTTGCCGTGCGCCGCGACCAGGACCGTGCGGCCGGTGAGGAGGTCGGGGACGATCGCGTCGAACCAGTACGGGAGCATCCGGACGACGACGTCCTTCAGGCACTCCGTCTGCGGGCGCAGCTCCGGCGGGAGCGTCGCGTAGCGGGCGTCGGAGAACTGGGAGTACTCGGCGTCGCGGTCCAGCGCCGGCGGCGGGGTGTCGTAGGAGCGGCGCCACAGCATGAACTGCTCCTCGCCGAACTCGGCGAGGGTCTGGGCCTTGTCCTTGCCCTGGAGGGCGCCGTAGTGGCGCTCGTTCAGGCGCCAGTGGCGGTGGACGGGGATCCAGTGGCGGTCGGCGGACTCCAGCGCGAGCTGGGCCGTGCGGATCGCGCGCTTCTGGACGGACGTGTGGACCACGTCGGGCAGCAGGCCGGCGTCCTTGAGCAGCTCGCCGCCGCGCGTCGCCTCCTTCTCGCCCTTCGGGGTGAGGTTGACGTCCACCCAGCCGGTGAACAGGTTCTTCTCGTTCCACTCGCTCTCGCCGTGGCGGAGGAGGATCAGCTTGTACGGTGCGTCGGCCATGGTCCCGAGCGTAATCGAACCCTCTGATCCCCCGCGCGGTGCGCCCGCCGGTCGGACAGTTGACGAGAAGTGTTAATCGACTGGCCTCCGACGGCCTCCCGTTCGTAAGTTGTGCCTACCGCCAGAGCCACTTACAGCCGCTATTCGTTCACGGGGGTCCCATGTCAGTCGCCGGAGTGAGACGTGCCGTGCGCGAGTCCGTCTCCGGGCTCCCCCGCGAGTTCTGGTGGCTGTGGACCAGCACCCTGGTCAACCGGCTCGGTGCCTTCGTCGCCACCTTCATGGCGCTGTACCTGACCATCGACCGCGGGTACTCCGCCTCGTACGCCGGGCTGGTGGCCGCTCTGCACGGGCTCGGCGGGGTCGTTTCCTCGCTGGGGGCCGGGGTGATGACCGACCGGCTCGGGCGGCGGCCCACGCTGCTCGTCGCGCAGGTCTCCACCGCACTGTCCGTCGCGCTGCTCGGCTTCGTGCGGGACCCGGTCGCCATCGCGGCCGTCGCCTTCCTGGTCGGCATGGCGAGCAACGCCTCCCGGCCCGCGGTGCAGGCGATGATGGCGGACATCGTGCGGCCCGAGGACCGTATCCGCGCCTTCTCGCTCAACTACTGGGCCATCAACCTCGGCTTCGCGATCTCCTCCATGGCGGCCGGGTTCATCGCCGAGGTCAGCTACCTCGCCGGGTTCCTGATCGAGGCGGGCATGACCATGGCGTGCGCCGTCCTGATCTTCATCAAGCTGCCCGAGTCCCGCCCGCAGAAGGGCAGCGCGGAGGGCCAGGCCGCCGTCGAGGGCCCGCCCGTCTCCCTCGGGACCGTCCTGCGCGACGGGCGCTACATGAGCGTCGTCGGGCTGTCCTTCCTCATCGCCCTGATCTTCCAGCAGGCGTACGTCGGGCTGCCGGTGGCCATGGGCGAGGCGGGGTTCACGCCCGCCGACTTCGGCATGGCGATCGCCGTCAACGGTGTGCTGATCGTCGTGCTCCAGATTCCCGTCACGCGGTTCATCGAGCACCGTGATCCGCGGCTGCTGCTCGTCGGCTCGGCGCTGCTGGCCGGGTACGGCTTCGGGCTCACCGCCTTCGCCGGGTCGGTCGGTATCTTCGCCCTCACCGTGTGCGTGTGGACGCTGGCCGAGATCGTCAACGCGCCGACCCAGACCGGTCTCGTCGTCCGCCTCTCCCCGGTGCACGGGCGCGGGCGCTACCAGGGCATGTACACCATGTCCTGGGCGGTCGCCGCCCTCGTCGCCCCGCTGATGTCCGGATTCGTCATCGACCACTGGGGCGCCGAGTGGCTGTGGGGCATCTGCGCGGTCGTCGGCACGGTGGCGGCGGCGGGGTACTGGGCGCTCATGCGCGGGCTGCCGGAGGAAGAGGCGGTCACCTCCGAGACCGTCCCCTCTGGGGCCTCCGCACCCGCCAAGCCCGAGGTCAGCGCGACCTGACGGCCATCCGGGGGCAGCGCGACCTGACGGCCATCCGAGGGCAGCGCCGCGCCCCCGACCTCACGGGTGCATCCGCGCCCCCTTCAGCACCTTGTCCACCGCGTTCTTCGGGCCGTACACCGCGAGGCCGACCAGATCCAGTCCGGCCGTGGGCACGGCCCGTACCGCCGCCCGGTTGTCGCGGTCGTTGCCCGTGGTGAAGAGGTCGGACGTGAAGAGCGCGCGGGGCAGGGCACGTGACAGCACGCGCGCGTGGGCGTTCGTCAGCGTCTCCTTGGTGCCCTCGAAGACCAGCACCGGCTGCCGGAACATCGGCAGGTAACCGACCGCGTCGGCATCCTCGTACGGCTCCCCGATCACCTCGGGGAACTGCGCGCCCAGGCCGCTGACCAGGAAGGCGGTGACGTTCAGGCGCTGCCAGGTCTCCAGGTCCTCGCGGAGCAGTACGGCGATCTTGGTGTCGAAGCGGACGGGGCCTGCGGGGTCTGCGGGGTCTGCGTCGTGCGTGCTCATCGTGCTCATACGGTGAGACTGCCGGTCGGCGTACGGCCCGGTCTTGTACGTTTTTTGCATGGCCGACCAGGACCGGCGGCGGACCGTCTCCGCCTGGCGACCCCCCGTACCGGGCGTCGTCGAGGTCTTCCACGCCCACTTCACCGAGTACGCCTACCCGATGCACGTCCACGAGGCGTGGACGCTGCTCATCGTCGACGACGGGGCCGTACGGTACGACCTGGACCGGCACGAGCACGGCACCCCGCACGACACGGTGTCGCTGCTGCCGCCGCACGTGCCGCACAACGGCTCCCCCGCCACCCCGGACGGCTTCCGCAAGCGCGTCCTGTACCTGGACGCCTCCCGGCTGGGCGACGACCTGATCGGACGGGCCGTCGACGCCCCCGACCTGCGTGACCCGGTGCTGCGGCGGCGGGTCGGGCAGCTGCACTCCGCGCTCGCCCTGCCCGGTGACGAACTGGAGGCGGAGAGCCGGCTGACGCTGATCGGCGAGCGGCTGCACGGGCATCTGCGGCCCCGGGGAGAGGAGGGCCCGGTGCGCCGTCGGGACCCCGTCCTCGCCCGCCGGCTGCGGGAGCTGCTCGACGAACGGGTCGTCCAGGGACTCGGCCTGGACGAGGCGGCCGCGCTCGTGCCCGCCCATCCGGCCCACCTGGTACGGGCGTTCAGCGGCGCCTACGGCATCGCGCCGCACCAGTACCTGATGTCCCGCCGCGTCGACCGGGCCCGGCGCCTGCTGCTGGCGGGGCGCTCCCCGGCCGACGTGGCCACCGCGACCGGGTTCTACGACCAGGCCCATCTGACCCGGCACTTCAAGCGGCTGGTGGGCGTCACGCCCGGGCGCTACCGCGTCAGCGGAGGAGCGGTCTGAGGACGCGTCAGTCCCCGGTGCGCTCGATCAGGTGCTGGAACGCCTCCAGGTTCCGCGTCGACTCCCCGCGCGAGGTGCGCCACTCGTACTCCTTGCGGATGGCGGACGCGAAGCCCAGCTCCAGCAGGGTGTTGAAGGCGCCGTCGGCGGCCTCCAGGACCTGGCCGAGGAGGCGGTCGATCTCGTCGGGGGTGACGGTGGCGAGGGGGAGTTTCGCGGTGACGTAGATGTCGCCGAGGCGGTCGACGGCGTAACCGACGCCGTAGAGCTTGAGGTTGCGCTCCAGCAGCCAGCGGTGGACGGCGGGTTCGTTCTCGTCGGGGTGGCGGATGACGAACGCGTTGAGGGAGAGGGAGTGCCTGCCGAGGAGGAGGGAGACCGTCGTCGAGAGCTTGCGGGTGCCGGGGAGCTTGACGACGTAGTTGCCGGGCTCCGGGCTCTCCCACTCCAGCTCGGCGTCCCCCAGCGCCGCCTCGAGCACCTGTGCTGCCTTCCGCGCTGCCTCAGCCATGGTGGGAGCGTACGCGACGGCGGTGGGACTGGATCGCGGCCGTGTAGGCGTCGGCCGTGGCGGCGGCGGCGCTGTCCCAGCCGAAGGACTGGGCGTGCCGGGCGGCGGCGTCGCCCATCCGGGGCGTCAGCTCCGGGTTGTCGGCGAAATCGCGCAGTACGCGCGCGTACGCGGCGGGATCGTGGCCCTCGACGAGGCGGCCGGTGTGCCCGTCGCGCACGGCGACCGGGAGGCCGCCGACCGCGGCCGCGAGCACCGGCGTACCGGCCGCCTGGGCCTCTATGGCGACCAGGCCGAAGGACTCGCTGTAGGACGGCATGACCAGCACGGACGCCGCCCGGAACCAGTCGGCGAGCTGCTCCTGCCCGACGGGCGGGCGGAACCGTACGACGTCGGCGATGCCGAGCCGCGCGGCGAGTTTCTGCAGCCCCTCGGGCTTGGCGAGGCCGCTGCCGCTGGGGCCGCCGACGACGGGGACGACGATGCGGGAGCGCAGGTCGGGGCGCTCGTCGAGGAGTACGGCGACCGCGCGCAGCAGGACGTCGGGCGCCTTCAGCGGCTGTATGCGGCCCGCGAAGAGCGGGATCAGCGCGTCCTGCGGCAGGCCGAGGCGGGCGCGGGCGGCGGCGCGGGCGTCCCGGGCCTCCCCGAGGGCGGGCTCCGAGCCCTTGGGGAAGGGGCGGAAGCGTTCGAGGTTCACGCCGGGGTGGACGACGGCGACCTTGGCCGGGTCGGCGGCGTAGTGCCGGACCAGCTCGTCGGCCTCCTCGGCGGTGTTGGCGATCAGCCGGTCGGAGGCGGCGACGATCTGCGTCTCGCCGATGACGCGGGCGGCCGGTTCGGGGGTGTCGCCGTCGGCCAGGTTGGCGTTCTTGACCTTGGCCATGGTGTGCATGGCGTGCACCAGGGGGGCGCCCCAGCGCTGGGCGGCGAGCCAGCCGACGTGGCCGGAGAGCCAGTAGTGGGAGTGGACCAGGTCGTAGTAGCCGGGGCGGTGGCCCGCCCAGGCCTGCATGACGCCGTGCGTGAAGGCGCACAGCTGGGCCGGCAGCTCCTCCTTGGCCAGGCCCTCGTACGGTCCGGCGTCGACGTGGCGGACGAGGACGCCCGGGGCCAGTTCGACGGAGGGCGGGAGCGCGGCGGTGGTCGCGCGCGTGAAGATCTCGACCTCGATGTTGATCGCGGCGAGTCGCTGCGCCAGCTCGACGATGTAGACGTTCATGCCGCCGGCGTCGCCGGTGCCGGGCTGGTGGAGCGGTGAGGTGTGCACGGAGAGCATGGCGACGCGACGGGGCCTGCGCAGCAGCCGGAGCCGCGGGGAGGCCGCCGCTGAGCGACGCCCGAGCCTGCTGACGTACTGGCTCACGAGCCGTCCTCCTCGCTGCGGGCATGCCGGTCGGAGGACACGCGCCGCCCTCCAAGGGGTGGAACACCGGATGGCGGTGCTCCATTTCCGGTTTCCCGACCTTTGCCGAATCATTACCGCTGATCGCTCAACCGTTCGAGCACTGGATGCGTCAAAGAGAGCGGGCCGGGCCGCATACCCTCGTACGCATGCCCTCCCGCGCCACCCCCCGCCCTGTGGGCACCGTCACGCGCGGGACGACGAATCCGAACCGGCTGCGCCGCATGGACCGCTGGATCGCGGCCACCCACGGTGCCGAGCTGCGCCGCGCCGCCGATCCCGTCGCCGTCGACCTCGGCTACGGCGCCGCCCCCTGGACGGCCGTCGAGCTGCTGCACCGCCTGCGCACGGTCGCGCCGCACGCGCGCGTGGTGGGCGTCGAGATCGACCCGGCTCGGGTGGCGGCGGCCGAGCCGTACGCGCGCGCGGGGCTCGCCTTCCGGCACGGCGGCTTCGAGGTCCCCGTCCGCCGGCCCCCGCTGCTGATCCGCGCGGCGAACGTGCTGCGCCAGTACGACGAGGGCGAGGTGGCCGCCGTCTGGCGGCGGCTGTGCGCGCGGCTCGCGCCCGCGTCGGAGCACTCGCGCGGCGGGCTCCTGGTCGAGGGGACGTGCGACGAGATCGGGCGTCGGCACGTGTGGGTGGCGCTCGGGCCCGAGGGGCCGCGCACGGTCACCCTCGCGGCCCGGCTGGGCTCCCTGGACCGCCCCTCCGACCTGGCGGAACGGCTGCCGAAGGCGCTGATCCACCGCAACCTCCCCGGCGAGCCCGTGCACGCCTTCCTGCGCGACTTCGACCGCGCCTGGGCCGCCGCCGCGCCCTACGCCTCCTACGGCGCCCGCCAGCGCTGGATGCGGGCCGTGCGGGACCTGACGGCCGACTGGCCGGTGACGGACGGGCCGGTGCGGTGGCGGCAGGGCGAAGTGACGGTGCGGTGGGAGGCGTTGGCGCCGCGCGCGTGAAGCGGCACCCCCCGTGCCCGGGACCGATGGGCGGGAACGATCTCCGTGCGGCGTTCGTCACACAGCGGGGGAATCGCCGTGGGAAAGCACGACCTCTGTCGCTTTCCACGCCGGCATGGCACGATCCCCCAGGCGACCTATGTTACTGACGGTTAATCAGTTTGGGGGCGAGGTATGCGTACGGGGAAGCATGGCTTGATGACCGCTGCCGTGACCGTGGTCTGCGCGGTCACCGTGCTCGCGGCACCGGGCACGGCGTTCGCGGATCCCGGGCCCACGCCCTCACCCGGCACCCCGAGCGCTTCACCGTCCCCGGCCGCCACACCCGGCAAGGACCTGGAAGCCGTACGCAAGAAGCTCGACAAGCTCTACCGCGCGGCGGCCTCCGCCACGGACGAGTACAACGCCGCCGAGGAGAAGGCGGACAAGCAGTCCGCCGAGATCGTCGAACTGGCCAAGAAGATCGTCAAGGGCCAGGAGAAGCTCGACGGGCTGAAGGAGCGCGCGGGTGCCGCGGCCCGCTCCCAGTACCGCACCGGCGGCCTGCCCGACGAGGCCAAGCTGCTCCTGAGCGACGATCCCGAGGAGTTCCTCGACGGCACCGGCCGGGTCAACCAGGGCCAGCGCGCGACCAAGGGCCTGCTCGGTGAGATGACGCGCACCCAGGAGGACCTGAAGGCCTACGCGGCGGACGCCTCCGCCCAGTTCAAGAAGCTGGAGGCGAACCGCAAGGCCAAGGCCACCGCCCAGAAGAAGATCGAGAAGCAGGTCGCGGCGGCCGAGAAGCTGGAGTCCGAGCTGGAGAAGGAGGAGAAGGAGCGCCTCGCCCGGCTGGAGCGGGAGGCCCAGGCCAAGGCCCAGACCGCCTGGCTCGACTCCGGCATCCTCAAGGACCTCGACACCAAGGCGACCGAGCG
This sequence comes from Streptomyces sp. NPDC056296, assembly GCF_042268605.1. NCBI lineage: Bacteria > Bacillati > Actinomycetota > Actinomycetes > Kitasatosporales > Streptomycetaceae > Streptomyces > Streptomyces sp. NPDC056296. The sequence goes on from NZ_JBHJRX010000046.1 coordinate 35,475, forward strand.
GGGCCGGAAGGCCGTCGAGTACGCCACCGCCCAGATCGGGAAGCCGTACCAGTGGGGCGCCGAAGGCCCGAAGGCCTACGACTGCTCCGGCCTGACCTCACAGGCCTGGGTGTCGGCCGGGCAGTCGATACCGCGCACCTCGCAGCAGCAGTGGAAGCAGCTGAAGCGCGTCGACATCAAGGACATGCGCCCCGGCGACCTGATCATCTACTTCGACGACGCCAGCCACGTCGGCATGTACGTCGGCGACGGCTCCGTCGTGCACGCCCCGCGCCCGGGGCGCTCGATCACGATCGCGGGGGCGGGCACGATGCCGATCCTCGGCGTCGTACGTCCGGACACGGGCGCGGGCACGGGCTCGGGCACGGGCTCGGGCACGGGCGCGGGCGCGGGCGCGGCACCCTCGGAGTGACACGGGCCACGCGCCTCGCGGCGGGGGCGTGAGACGGGCCACGTGACCCAGTCCACGCCCGGCGCCCCGCCCCGCGTGACGTTCGTCATCCCCGGCCCCCGGTCGACGTGTCCAACTGCGGTACGGAACGCGGCATATGACAGTGGCCGAGCGCCGCCCGGCGTGTTCTTGACCATTCCGCAGCGGCACCGTCACCCGCTATGGTCCCCGTCGGTGGGTCGAGGTCCCTCGCCCCGCCATGCCCTCGGGGGGAGGGAAGGAAACCAAGACGATGCCCGTACCCGTACCGCGGCAGAGGGCGATCCCGGCCGCGGAGTGTGGTCAGGCGCCCGCCGCGTCCCCGGACAGCGGCCCTTCCACGGAACAGGCCCCGCCCGGGACGAACCCGGCCGAAAACCCCACCGCTCGGCGAGAGAACCCCACGGAGAAGCGCGAGAAGACCACGAACGAGACCACGGACCGGCACGAGAGCACCACCCCCACCAACCTGACGCTGCTGCTGATCGAGGACGATCCGGGCGGCTCGCCGATCGTGCCCGACCTGCTCGACCAGTCCGGCAAGCCGATCCGCGTGCGCACGGCCCGCAACCTCACCGAGGCCGAGCGGCTGCTGACCGACGACGTCCACTGCATCCTGCTGGACCTCGCCCTGTCGGCGCCCGCCCCGTCCCCGGCCCGCGCGAGCGCCGACGGCAACGGGGACGGCGACGGTGACGGGAGCGGGAACGACGAGCTGGCGGTGCTCAGGCACGTGCTGGAGCTCGCGCCCCGGCACGCCGTGCTCGCGCTGACCTCCTCCAGCGACGCCGAGCGCGGCGCGGAGGCCGTGGCGGTCGGCGCCCAGGACTACCTGTTCCGCGACGAGCTCGACGGCCGGCTGCTGAGCCGGGCGATCCGCTACGCCGTCGAGCGCAAGCGGTCCGACTCGGCGGAGCGGCGCCTTGCCGAGGGCCGGCTGCGCGCCCAGGAGAACCGCCGTCTGGAGCGCGGCCTGCTGCCGACGCCGCTGCTGGCCGGCTCCTCGCTGCGCTTCGCCGCCCGCTACCGCCCGGGGCGCTCGCGTGCCCTGCTCGGCGGCGACTTCTACGACGTCGTCCGCACCCCGGACGGCACCGTGCACGCCATGATCGGCGACGTCTGCGGGCACGGCCCGGACGAGGCGGCGCTCGGCGTGGAGCTGCGGATCGCCTGGCGCGCGCTGACCCTGGCCGGTCTCTGCGGCGACGAGCTGCTCGGCACGCTTCAGCAGGTGCTGGAGCACGAGCGCTCGGACGACGAGATCTTCGCGACCCTGTGCGCCGTGGACATCGCCCCGGACGGCCGCCGCGCCGGCCTGTGCCTGGCCGGGCACCCGTCGCCCCTGGTCGCCGGCCCGGGCACGCCCGCACGGCTGCTGCCCTACGACAACAACGGCCCGGCGCTGGGCCTGCTGCCGGGCGCCCGCTGGCCGCGCATGCAGGTGGAGCTGGGCTCCGAGTGGAGCCTGATGCTCTACACCGACGGCCTGATCGAGGGCCACGTCGGCGAGGGCCGGGAGCGGCTCGGCCAGGACGGCATGGTGGAGATGGTCCGCCGGCAGTTCGCCGAGGGACTGCAGGGCGAGCAGTTGCTGCGGGCGACCGTCAACGAGGTCCGCGAGCTCAACGGCGGCGAACTGGCGGACGACGTGGCAGTGGTGTTGCTGGACCGGACGCCCTGAGCGGGGCGGACGCGACGCCCGCGGTACGGATTGAGCGCCGTATGTACGCATCGCCGTACGGATGACCGTCGCGCCCCGCCTGCCGGTGCGTTGTGGCTGGTCGCGCAGTTCCCCGCGCCCCTTGGGCCCGGGGCGCGGCGGCGTCTCAGCGGCCGCCGTTGTACGGGCCGTAGGGGCCGTCGCTGCTGGAGCCGCGGTGGCTGCTGCGGCCGCCGCCCGGCAGGCCGCGCAGCGCGGGCCGTACGTCGACCACGTACACGATCGTCGCGATGAGCCCGATGATCGGCAGGAACGACAGGATGTTGAAGATCAGGTTCACCACGAAGGCGATCCCGAGGATGATCAGCCAGAACGGCTTGGTCTTCTTGTCCGCCGCGCGGTAGGCGTCCTCACGGCGCACGGCGGCGTCGACCAACGCGAAGCCGCTGAAAAGGATCAGGGCGATGCTCAGCAGCCACATGAAGCCTGCGAACCCCTGCATCAGCACAACGTCCACCACCAGACTCGGATCGTCTCTACGCGGTCACCGTACCCGGAGAACGGGCCGGACACCCCAAGGGTGCCCGGCCCGTACCGTACTCGTGCCACCCGTCGCCGGTTACTTGGCGGGCGGCGTGGTCTTCTTTGCGGTGCCGTTGGTGCTCTTCTTGGCCGGAGCCTTGCGCGGGGCGGGGGTCTTCTTCGCCGCGGCGGTCCTGTCCTCCGTGACCTCGACCGCCTCGGACTTGGCGGGCTTGGCCGGCTCGACGGCCACGGCGAACTCCTCCACCTCCTCGGCGATGTCCTCGATGCCGTCGGCGGCCTGGCCGCGCCAGGTGCGGACCGCGTGCTCGCCGCGCTCGGCGACCTTCTCGTAGGTCTCCCGGGCCTTGACGGCGTACTCGGCGGCGACGCCGACCGAGCGCAGCGCGAGGTCCTGGGCGCTCTCGCCGAGCTTCTTGAGGTCGGTGTCGAGGGAGCCGAAGAGCTCGTTGGCCTTGGCCTGCAGAGTCCCCTGGGTCTCCTTGACGCGGGCCGTCGCCTTCTCCTGGACGGCCTTCGGGTCGGTGTTGCGCACGGCCTCGATACGGGACGGCGCCTCGGCCCGCAGCTGCTCCACCAGCACCGGCACCTTCTTGGCCTGCTGGAAGGCCAGGTCGGCGGTGCCGGCGGCGAAGTAGAGCGGGGTGGGGTCGCTGAGGGTCTTGCGCAGGTCGTCGGTGATGGCCATGGTGATGGTCCTCCGGTATTGCGTTCGGCTGAGGGTTTCGTGGTGGTCCCGCGCCGGGCCGGCTACTCGCTCCCGCTCATCCGGCCGTCTGCTGCGGGCCGGCGTCACTGCCGCCGGTCGTACGGGGGCCGAGGCCCGATATGGAGGCCCCGCCTTCGGCGGCGTCGCCCGCCGTCGCGTCCTGAGCCGGCACCTCGTCGTCGGCGTCGGAGTCGTCGGCGTCGGTGCCGAATCCGTTCTCCTTGCGGAAGGACTCGTAGATCTGGAGCAGCACCTGCTTCTGCCGCTCGTTCAGCGAGGGGTCGGCGAGGATGACCGCACGCGTCTCCACGTCGTCCCGGTCGCGCTCCGCGTCGAGGATCCCCGCGCGCACGTACAGCGTCTCGGCGGAGATCCGCAGCGCCTTGGCGACCTGCTGGAGCACCTCCGCGCTCGGCTTGCGCAGCCCGCGCTCGATCTGACTCAGGTACGGATTGGACACGCCCGCGGCGTCGGCGAGCTGCCGCAGCGACAGCTGCGCGTTGCGCCGCTGCTCGCGCAGGTACTCACCGAGATTGCCGACGTTGAGCGATGCCATGCCTCCACGATGCACCACGCCGCTAACTATTGCAAGCATGCGCTTGCAATAGTGTGCCTCCGGGGGCCGGACGGCGCACCTCCGGGTGCCGGACCGCGCACCTTTGGGTGCCGGACCGCGCACCATTGGGTGCACGTGGTTCACACTGTCTCGCAGCGACCGCGAAGAATCGCCGCACCGTCGCCCGCGAGTTCGTCGCAGTACGTCGCGCGGCCGGTCATGGCCATCACCAGGGCCAGGGTGGGGCCGGACACGAGCGGCCCCGAACCGGTCGCGAAAGGGCCGTCGTCCGCGACGAGCCGCAGGCCGCCGACGCGTCCCTTGGCGACGACCACCAGATCGGAGCCCCGGTAGTACTCGGCCACCCGGGTGAGGATCTCGACCGGGTGGTCACGGCGGATGCCCAGCGGGCGCCGGATGTCCTCCCCGTGCACGACCGTCTCGCCCAGCATGGCAATGGCGGGCAGCGCAGGCTTGGTGGTGCTCGGGACGATGCGCCGGAACCGCTCAAGGGTCTCGGCCGGGGTCGTGCCCAACTGCTCGGCCAGCCGCATGGCCACCTGCTTGTCGAAGTCGAACCGGCAACGGATCACCCCCGCCATCCAGCGCACGGTGTCGAGGCTCGCCCCCGCGGTGAGGTGGGCGAGCACCTCGCGCACCGTCAGGCCCGCGCAGAGCGAGGGCGTTTCCCACCGCTCGTCGGTCATGTCCCCGAGATCGGCCGCCAACGCGGCTCGCTCGGCGCGGATCAGGGGCCAGACCCCGGCCCCGCGGCCGCGGGACGCTGTCACTGCCGGATCAGTCATACGACGGTCTCCTCACTGGGCGTACTCAGAACATCGCGCCCGGGCCGCGTCCGGCACGGGCGTTCGTGAGGAAGACCGACGCCCCGGACCAAAGTCATCGCCCGCGACGGATGTCGCTCCGCGCTACCCGGACCCGTCCGGCAGGACCGGCCGCCCCTACCCACTTTTTTGTGCGTACTTGGCAGCGCGCCCCCCTCGGCCGAAGCTGAAGGGGCGGGTGATCGTCAGGAGGCCGCGCGGGTGGCTGCCTCCGGTCCGGCCAGCCTGTCCAGGCGCCGGTGGCCCCAGTCGGAGAGAGGAGAGAGGGCCTCGGCGAGGTCGCGGCCGAACGCGGTCAGGGAGTACTCCGTCTTCAGCGGAAGCACGTCGTACACCCTCCGCTCCACCAGTCCGTCCGCCTCCATCTCGCGCAGCGCCTGGGTCAGCACCTTCTCGGTGAGGCCGGGCACCTGCCGGCGCAGTTCGGCCGGTCGCCGCGGGCCGGACTCCAACAGCCACAGCAGCGTCGTCTTCCACTTGCCCTCGATCACGGCGATCGCGGCGGTCACTCCGCAGACGTTCGGATCCTGACGCCGGTGCGCCATGCCGTGCCCCTTTCCTCAGCAATCGCTCGTTACGTTACGGGAGTTGAAACATGTCCGTGCACACCGATCAGTCTGCCGCCGCCGTCACCGTCCTCGGTCTCGGTCCGATGGGCCGGGCGCTGGCCGAGGCGTTCGTGGCCGCCGGGCTGCGCACCACCGTCTGGAACCGCACGCCCGGCCGGGACGCCGACCTGGTCGCCCGGGGCGCGGTCCCGGCGGGCTCGGCGCAGGAGGCCGTCGTCGCCTCCCCGCTGACCGTCGTCTGCGTGGTGAACTACGACGCCTCGGACGCCGTACTGCGCCAGGACGCCGTCGCCGCCGCCCTCAAGGGCCGTACGGTCGTGAACCTGAGCGCCGACACCCCCGAGCGGGCCCGGGACACGGCCGAGTGGGCCGGCCGGCACGGCGTCCGCTACCTGGACGGCGCGATCATGACGCCGACCCCGACCATCGGCACGGACGACGCGGTGTTCCTGCACAGCGGCCCCGAGGAGCTGTACCGGGAGCACCGGCCCGTGCTGGCGGCGCTCGGCGGCACCCACACCCACCTCGGTGAGGACGCCGGGCGGGCCGCGGCCTACGACATCGCGCTGCTCGACATCTTCTGGACGGCGATGGCGGGCTACGCGCACGCCCTCGCCGTGGCCCGGGCGGAGGGCGTCACCGGCGCGGAACTCGCCCCCTTCGCCCAGGGCATCGCCGCGATCCTGCCGCCGCTGTTCACCGAGTTCGCCGCCGACACCGACGCCGGTTCGTACTCGGGCGACCTGAACCCGATCACCTCGGCCGCGTCGACCATGGCGCACGTCGTCCACGCCTCCGAGGCGCACGGCATCGACGCGAGCGTGATGCGCGTGATCGAGGGGCAGGCCCGGCGGGTCATCGCACTCGGGCACGGCACGGACGGGTTCACCCGCGTCGCCGAGGTGATCGGCCGCCGCTGACCCGCGCGGGGAGCGGCCGACCCGCGCGGGGAGCGGCTGACCGCGCGCGGGGAGCGGCTGACCGCGCGCGGGGAGCGGCTGACCGCGCGCGGAAGGCCAGAGCTGACCCGCGCGCGGAAGGTCAGAAGGGCAGGGGCCGCCCGTGCACCACGTCCAGTCCGGACACCGCGCGGGTGAGCACCACGTACAGCCGGTGCAGGCCCCGCCCCCCGGGGCCCTCCGCCTCCGCGATCGCCGCCGGTTCGACGGCGACGACGTGGTCGTACTCCAGTCCCTTGACGACACTCGCGGGCACCACGGCCACCCGGGCGCCCAGCGCCTCCGGCCCCGCCGCCGCGATCCCGGCGGCGGCGAGGGCGTCCCGCAGCCGGGGCACGTCCGCGTCGGCGGCGACGACACCGACGGAGCCCTCCCGGACGAGAGCGTCCCGTACGGCGTCGACGACGGCGCCGACGACCTCCCCGGGCGTGGTCGGGCGCATCGTCAGCTCGCCGTCCCCGCGCAGGGAACGGGCCGCCGGTACGTCCACGTCCAGCCGCGCCAGCAGCCGGTTGGCGAGGCCGACGACCGCCTGCGGCACCCGGAAGCCGGTGGTCAGCGGCGTCACGGTCGCGTCCGGCCGGCCCAGGTGCGCGAGGGCCGTCCGCCATGACCGTGCCGCCCACGGCGTGGTCCCCTGGGCCAGGTCGCCGAGGACGGTGAGCGAACCGAAGGCGGCCCGGCGGGCGATGGCCCGGCACTCCATCGGGGAGAGGTCCTGAGCCTCGTCGACGACGATGTGCCCGTAGCCCTCGGGGTGTTCGAGGAGCCCGGCGACCTCGTCGAGGAGGACCAGGTCGGCGGCGGACCAGCGGGCCGAGCGCCACGTCCGCGGTGCACCGGCCGCCGGCCACCGGACCGCCTTCTGCTCGTCGTCGTCCAGCAGCCCGTCGGCGGCCCGCGCCAGCGCGCAGGGGTCGCCGAGCAGCCGCGCGACGACCTCCTCGGGACGCACCCGGGGCCAGACGGAGTCGAGGTACGCGCCGACCGGCCGGGACCGTTCGATCCGGCGCGCCCAGGCGCCCGTCCGCGGCCCGGCGCGCCGCTCGGCCAGATCCTGGACGTACCGCACGATCCGGGCCCGCACCCGCTCCCGCCCGACGGTGTACGGCGGTTCCTCGTCCCGTACGTCCGCCACGATCCGGGCCAGCTCGTCGGCCGGGACCCGCCAGCGGTAGGAGCCGTCCGGTACGGCGAGGGAGTCGGCGGCGCCGACGGCCACGCGCGCGTACAGGGCGCGGCGCAGCACCTCGGCCGTCCGGGCGTCGTGCTTGACGGCGGCGGCCCGTTCGCCGTCGGTGCCGGTGACCGGGTGCCGGGCGATCTCCTGCGGGAGCGTGGACTGCCGTACGGCGGTCTCGCCGAGGGAGGGCAGTACCTCGGCGATGTAGGAGAGGAAGGTGGGGTTGGGGCCGAGGATCAGCAGTCCGCCCCGTCGGATGCGCTGCGGGTGGGTGTAGAGCAGGTACGCGGCCCGGTGCAGTCCGACGGCGGTCTTTCCCGTGCCCGGGGCGCCCTGGACGCAGACCGTGGCGGTGAGGTCCGCGCGGACGAGGTCGTCCTGCTCGGGCTGGATGGTGGCGGCGATGTCCCGCATGGGTCCGACGCGGGGCCGTTCGATCTCGCGGGCGACGATGTCGCCGGCCCGGGACTCGCCGCGGCCGAGCCGCTCGTCCTCCAGCCCGGTGAGGTCGGCCGAGTCCCCGCGGCTGCCGGGCGCCCATCCGAAACGGCGGCGGACGGCGACACCGCGCGGGTCGCCGGCGGTGGCCTGGTAGAAGGCCCGGGAGACGGGGGCGCGCCAGTCGACGACGAGGGGCGGCGCGGCGGGGTCCTCGGTGATCCGCAACCGGCCGACGTGCAGCCCGGCATGATCGCCACCGGCGTCCGCGTCCTGAGCGACGGCGTCTTGAGGCGCGGGGACTTGAGGCGCGGCGTCCTGAGCCACGGCGTCTTGAGGCGCCGGGTCCTGAGGCACGGCGTCCTGAGCCACGGCGTCCTGAGCCACGGCGCCTTCAGCCTCGATGTCCTGAGCGACGGCGTCCTGCCCCACGACGCCGTGCGGCGCGGCGAAGTCCAGCCGTCCGAAGAACAGCGGTCCCTCGGGCAGTTCGCGCAGCGCCTTGGCCCGGCTGCGCAGCCGGTGTCCGAGCACCTCGGCGTCGGCACCGGAGGCGGAGACGTCCTCGCCGGTGACCACGTGTTCCCGGGCGCCGTCGACCATGGCGGCGAGGGCGGTACGGCAGTGGTCGTGGTGGGCGCGTTCCTGGGCGAGGGCGTGCTGGAGGGCGGAGTCGGATGACGTCATTCCAGCGAGCGTACCCGAATAGCGTTACCGGGTTACATTTTTTACTCATACGCGAGAACCGGGTTCCGGCAGGGCGAGCCCCGGCAGCCCCGCCGCCAACCTGCCGAACGCCCGCTCCGCCGCCGCCACGGCATCACCCCGCACGTCCGCCACACCCTCCCCGGCCGCGATCCGCCGCCAGTTCTCCTGCGCGAGGACCCGCCGCACGGCGATGATCTGCCCGGCGGCCAGTCTGGCCTCCAGGTCGCCGCCGAGGGCCTCGGCGAGCGCGGCCTCCGACCGCTCCAGGTGCGTGTACAGCCGGGCCACGAGGGCGGGAGTGCCGTAGAGCAGCGTGTGGAAGGCCAGTACGTCGGGACGATCGCTGAGCCCGGTCACCGGGTCGGCCCGCTCCAGCCCCGCCAGGAAGTGCCGGCGCAGCGCCTCGATCGGCGCCGGGCCCTCCCCCGCTACCCGTGCCGCCTCACCCTCGTGGTCGGCGATGCGGTGCAGGACGAGGTCCTCCTTCGCCGGGAAGTACCGGAAGAGCGTCGGCTTGGACACCTCGGCCGCGGCGGCCACCTCGGCGACGGACACCGCGTCGAACCCCCTCTCCACGAAGAGGCCGATGGCGATGTCCGACAGCGACTGGATCGTCCGCTGCTTCTTGCGCTCACGCAGACCGGGGTCGCTCATGGGGGCGAGCCTAAGGCCTGTCCGGCACCTGCCGGGCGTCCGCATGCGTACGGCTCCACCGCACCAGTGCCGTGCCGATGGCGGTCGGGCCGGGGACCGACTCCAGCCCGAGCGGCAGGGCCGCATCGGCCAGTACCCGGTGCAACCTGGCCGCCGTGTGCACGAGTCCGGGACCTGGCGAGTGCGCCTTCTGCCCCATCGAGAGCGCTTCTCGAATGACATCGGTGAAGACCGACTGGGCTCTCTTGTAGCCGATGAGCAGTCTCAGGTCCTGCTGCCAGCCGTTCGAACCGCCGGGCCGCACGGCCTCGACCACACGCCGCCACTCCTCCGTCACCCGGCGGCCCTGCCACAAGGGGTAGCGCATCAGATGCAGATGGGTGGCCAGGTCGTAGAGCGGATCGCCGACCATCGCCAGTTCCCAGTCGATCGTCCAGAGTCTCCGGTCCATGTCGACGATGAAGTTCTCGCGGTGCAAGTCGGCGTGCAGGAGACAGAAGGGGCGCTCACGAAGCCCGGATACATGCTTGCGCAGCCGTTTGAACGAGTCGCCGTCCAGCCCCAGGTCCGCGAAGAGGGACTCGAACTCCGGCAGGTTCCGTGCGTAGACGCGTTGCTCGGTGAAGCAGATGAGGCGCTCCAGGAAGCCGGCGGTGTCGCCGTCCGCCGGGCGGTCCACCGGATGGCACCGCCTGTGCACCGGGAGAGTCTCCGACGTCACGGCCGCCAGCTCCCCGAAGAGCTCGACGATCTGCCGCGCGAGCCCGCGGGACACCGCCTGGCCCGCCCCGTGGAGCGCCCCCAGGGTCTGCCCCTCGACAAAGCGCTGCAGAGCCAGCCCATCGACCTCGAAGACATCCGGTACGCGAGCGATCCGGCCCTGCAGGGACCGCAGCAACTGCTCCTCCGAGGCGAAGCACCGGCGGTCGAACCACAGCAGATTCTCTCGCGGCTCCCTGCACTTCCACCGCGCCGCACCGCCCGCCCCGGTCACGCCGGGCAGCGGAATCACGTAGGTCTCGTGGTGATATCCGCACAGTGGTCCCTCGACCGCGCTTTCGTCACCGCTCACCTCGACAGCACGAAGCCGAGCCATGGAAGCTGATTCGGGCGGCATTACCGTTCTCTCACCTTGGGCCCTTGCAAGGGTGCAAGAGTGGAAGCACGGTACTCCTGTTGTCGTCGGCACGGCCGCAGAACCCCTTCGAGCCTCGCCGCCCCGTCCCACGGCACGGCGAACGAAGGAGCATCTGTGCGACGCTCGTCCCCTGATGCCTCAGGCGTGACCCCGCCCCCGGACGCCCTCCCACAGCAGCCTCAGTACCGGCTCCAGTGAGTGCACGACCGTTTCCGCGCCGGCCTGTCTCAGGAGCTTCGCCTTCTCGTCGTTGCGCGCGTAGCCCAGGAACGGGACACCGGCCCGCCGCGCGGCGGTCAGATCGGACGTGGTGTCGCCGACCATCAGGGCCTGGCCGGGGGCGGCACCCATCGCCCTGAGGGCCCGGTTCAGGCAGTACGGGTCGGGCTTGAGCAGGTGCAGGTCCCGGGTGCGGCCGTAGATGTGGGGGGCGAAGCAGTCCAGCAGGCCCCGCGTGGCGAGGTACTCGCCCACCACGCGGGGCGAGTTGTTGGTGGTGACCGCCAGTCCGACACCCAGCGCGGTCCAGGTGCGGATCAGGGGATCCGCGTACGCCGTCGGCCGCGCGGTCGGCACGGCGCGCAGCTCCTCGCGGGTCAGCCGCTCCTCGAAGTCGGCCGCGAGGTCACTGCGGTGCCGCCTGCGGTCGACCGCTCCGAGCAGGACGTGCGGATCCGGATGGACCTGCTCCTCCTCGCTCAGCAGCTCCTTGAGGCCCAACCGCTCCAGCCAGTCCACCAGTTCGCCCGCGACCCGGTCCGCGGAGTAGCCCGCGAACAGCCTGCAGACGGGGCCGTCGAAGTCCCAGAGGACGACCCGGGCGCCCGAGACCAGTTCCCTCAGGCCATCGGCCCGCTCGGCCACCGGTTCCGTCTGATCCGTATCAGAAGTCACTAGGAGAGTGTCATGTCCGAGGTGATGGTTTCCCAGAGGGCGTCGAACCACTTCTGTGATTCCTCCACGAACACCGCGTCCCGGTGACCCGCCCGCTTCAGGAAGGAGAACAGCAGCGACTGGGAGCCGAGGGCGTCGTACATCTCCAGCGTCCGGCTCTCGTACTCCTCCTCGCGCCGGGTGAGCATGTAGTAGCCGAGGAGCGCCTCGTCGCCGTTGAGCAGGTAGAGCTTCATCGGCGGGGTGAAGGGCAGTGCGCGGAAGGCGATGTGCACGTCGACGCGGTGGGTGGAGCGCACGGCGTGCAGGTTGTGCTGGAGCACGCGGGCCTGGGCGTTGCGCATCTGGAGCCAGCGCTGGTGGACCGGGTCGTCCTCCGCGTCCTCGACCAGGACGGGGAAGGCCAGTGCGATGTCGCGCGACGGCATCAGGACGCGGAAGTCGATGGACTCCGGGTGGATGCGGCCCTCGTGGATCAGGCGGAGCGGCTCGCTCAGGGCCAGCATCAGCGTCTCCGAGGTGTGGCACACGACGTCGACCCGCACCCGCGGCGCCGAGAACGCCTCCGCCAGCCGCGGCCCGAGCGCCACCATCGTCGGCTGCGGCTCACCCCTGGGCGTGGCGGGCTCGGCGATGCGGGGCGGGCTGCCCTTGCTGACGTTGGTGAGCAGGCCGTCCTCCTGGAGCGCCCGCAGGGCCTGGCGGACGGTGCCGCGCTCCACCTTGAACTCGTCGGCCAGCTCGGCCTGGGTGGGCAGGCGGTCGCCCGCCTTGAGGTCTCCCCCGCGGATCCGCTCGCGCAGGATCTCGGCGATCTCCTGGGACGAGAGCCTTCTGCTGCCGTTCACGGACACGTTCTCCTGAGTCACGACCAAACGCTACAACTTCGACCTACCTACAGGGAGTTGTTTGAAACTTGTTTATAGATAGCAGCCAAGTGGGGACAACATAGTCAGAGTTGGTTGCCAACTTGGTCTAGTTGGCGGAAGTTTTCCTTCCCAGACTTCCGAAGGGGGAAAGACCATGCCCGTTCTCGCCCTTGTCTCCGCGGTCCTCGTCGTCGCCTTCGAGCAGATCGTCCAGTGGAAGTACGGCGCCTCCGGCATCGTCGGCCTGCTCCTGCTCACCATCGGCATCAAGGCCAAGAGCCCGTCCGTCAGCTCCGTCGGAGCGGTGGTGCTGGCCCTGCTGGTCGCGGGTCCGGCGCTGTGACCGGGAGGTGATCAGGGGATGAGCTACGTGGTGAGCAGCAGCTCCGAACTGATCGTCTCCCACAGCGCGTCGAACCACAGCCGCGACTGCTTCACGAACACCCCGTCGCGCAGGCCACCGCCCTGCTCGAAGGCGAACAGCGTCGAGCGGATGCCCTCCGCGTCGTACATCTCCATCGGCTCGTGATCGATCTCCTGCTCGCGCCGGCTGAGGGTGTAGTACGCGAAGAGGGCCTCCGCGCCGTTGAGCACGTACAGCTTCACCGGCGGCGTGAAGGGCAGCGCGCGGAAGGAGACGCGCACGTCGATGCCGTGCGTGGCCCGCAGGCCCAGCAGGTTGTGCTGGAGCACCTGGCCCTGGGCGTTGCGCATGGCCAGCCACCGCTCGTGCACCGGGTCGCCGGCCCCGCGCCCGGCCACCGCCACCGGGAAGGCCAGGTCGATGTTCCGGCTCGGCAGCAGCACCCGGACGTCGATCTTGGCCGGTTTCAGTCGCCCCGCGTGGATCTGGCGCAGTGGTTCGCCGATGGCGAGGGTGAGGGAGACCGAGGTCAGGCACAGGGCGTCGATCTCGACGTGCGGGGCGGCGAAGGCATCGGCGATCCGGGGCGCGAGGGCGACCGTGGTGGGCATCGGCGGCGCCGCGGGCCCGGTCAGGGAGCCGTAGAGGTCGGGCGCGACGGTCGCGGGGCTCCCTTTGGACACGTTGGTGAGCAGCCGCTCCGACTGCAGGATGCGCAGGGCCTGGCGGACGGCGCCGCGCTCGACGCCGAACTCGTCGGCCAACTGGGCCTGTGTGGGCATGCGCTGGCCCGGCCGCAGCCGACCGGCCCTGATCCGGGCGCGCAGTTCGTCGGCCACCTCGCGGTGTGTTCTCTGTGGCCGCTGCGCTCTCTTCCGCCCGTTGACGGGGGCATGTTCCGGCTCCACGACCAAACACTACAACTTCTCGCCATCTTTAGGCAGTTCGCGGGAAGGTGGTTATGAGACGCGCCCAAGCGGAGATAAGTACAGTGAAGTTGGCAGCCAACTTGAGCAACGTGGTCGGACCTTCAGGGGGTTGGCCACCACGGTGACAGGGGGACCACCATGCCGCTCATCGCCATCGTCGTCGCCGCTCTGGCCATCGGGTTCGAGCAGCTCGTGCAATGGAAGTACGGGCCCATGGGCATCATCGCGTTCGTCGCGCTGTCCATCGGCATCAAGGCGAAGAACACCATGATCGGCGGTGTGGGCGCGGTGATCCTCGTGATGCTGCTCGCCCAGTCCGGCTGAACCGACGTACTGCTGTCCGGGCCCCCTTCCGGAGGGGAGCCGGGAGCCCGGCCAGTCAGTAAGCACCACGCACGAGAACCACAACCACAACCACAACTGAACACCGGCACTACAACCACAACCGAAGAGCACGCGCTACGGATGCGCACACCCACCCGTCACCGGCAGAAGGGAGCCACCTCAGAACATGTCCGGGCACCAAGGCCGCCTGGACGTACGCAGCAGGGCGTCGGCCACACGGGCGGCGCCCGCTCGTTCTTCCCGGACCCGGCCGAGCGCGGCCAGCCGTACGGCCGACTCGTCGCCCAGCCACAGCGCCGCCAGCTCGGCCACGTCGAGCACGAGGTGGGCGCTCTCGGTGGTCGGCGTGCAGGACGCCCCGCCCGCTCCCGCCTCCAGCCGCCACCGCCCGCCGGTCAGCCCTCCCCCACTCTCGGCTCCGCTCGAGCGGGGGGACCCCCATCGGTCCACGACCTCCAGCACCAGCGAGCCCTGCCCCTCGTACGTCCGCGCCTCCAGCGCCCGTACGACGTCCAGGATCCGCACCCACAGCCAGTCCGCCTGCGTGGTGATCCTGGCCGCGCGCGGATCCGGCAGGAGGTGCGGGAGCAGGTCGTCGGGGGCCCGCCAGCCGCTCTTCACCGTCGTGATCCAGTCGATCGAGCACAGGTAGTGCCACAGGGCGCGCTCGGCGTCCGGTGTCACGGCCAGCAGCCAGTCGACGGTCGCCGTGTTCAGCGGCTGCTTGGCGTCGCCCCACTTGTCGTCGGCCCGGTACGAGACCATGCCCTCGACCTCGCCGTCCGCCGCGCGGTACACGGCGTAGAAGGGCTCGGTCCACGGGGTGTCGTTGACGCTCGTGACCCCGGTACGGGTCTGCCACCACAGCTCGGCCCGGCTGACCGCGCCCGGCTGGGCCCGGCGCAGCCGCTCGTGCAGCTCAGGGCCGAGCCCCCGGACGTCCTCGCCGTCCACGAGGTCGATCCGGCCGCCGTCCTCCGGGGCCGCCCAGCGCGCGTCGAGACCGGCGCGCGGCACGTCGACCGTCCACTCGGTCATCGTGGTGGCGGGGCCGAAGCCGTACCGGCCGTAGATCGGGTACTCGGCCGCGATCAGGGTCGCGACGACGTCCCCGCGGTCCTTCGCCGCCGCGAGGTCCTGCGCCATCATGCGGGTGAGCAGGCCTCGGCGGCGGTGGGTCGCGGTGACGGTGACGTTGGAGATCGCGTCGGCCTGTACGAGCGTGCCGCCCACGGCGGTGACCTGCTGGTCGAAGGACCGGTAGGTCGCCACGCACCGCTCACCGTCGAAGGCGCCGAGCGACCGGCCGGGGACGAAGAGGTTGCGGCGGGCCTCCAACTGCTCCGCGCCGACGGCGGGCGGCTGCAGGAACCCGGTGTTCACGGCACGCTGCCAGTCGGGGAACTCGGCCTCGGTGATGGGACGTACGTCGATGTCGGTGCGGCGGGTCATGCGCTCACGGTAGGTCGACGACCGGGTCGGCGTCGCGCGGATTTGCCCGCGCCGGCGTCCCGCAAACCACCCGCCCTGGCACCTCGGAGGGCCGCTCGGTCCCGGCGGGACGCCGATCCCGGCGGGACGCCGATCCCGGCGGGACGCCGATCCCGGCGGGACCCCGACCCCGGCGGGACCCCGCCCCCGGCGGGACCCCGACCCCGGCGGGACCCCGACCCCGGCGGGACCCCGACCCCGGCGGGACCCCGATCCCGGAGGACCCCGGCCCCGGAGAGCTCCCGATCCCGGCGGGACGCCCGTTTCTCGGAAGGCCGCCCGTTCCCGGCGGGACGCCCGATCCCAGAGGGACCCCGACCCCGGCGGGACGCCCGTTTCTCGGAAGGCCGCCCGTTCCCGGCGGGACGCCCGTTTCTCGGAAGGCCGCCCGTTCCCGGCGGGACGCCCGTTTCTCGGAAGGCCGCCCGTTCCCGGCGGGACGCCCGATCCCAGAGGGACCCCGACCCCGGCGGGAGCCGTATCCCGGACGGACGCCCGATCCCGGAGGGCGGCCGGTTCTCGGAAGGCCGCCCGGCCCCGGAAACCCGCCCGCTCCTGGAAGACCACCCGACCCCGGCGGGACACCCGACCTCAGAAGCCAGCCCGACCTCAGAAGGCCGCCCGCACCACCCCCACCTCGCGCCCGCCGCCCAGCAGGGGCGTACGGCCGATGCGGTCGACCACCGGTCCCGCCACGCCCAGCAGCGTCAGGGCGCGGGCCAGTACCGGGCCCAGGGCGCGCGTCGCGCCGTCCTCGACCTTGAAGGCCAGGGCGCGGCCGTCCGGCAGGGCCACCGCCTGGACGGCCTCCGCGCCCATCTTGGAGAGCGTGCCGGGCACCTCGCGCATCAGCCAGGTGTCGGCGCGGCGGGTACCGGCGACGTACTCGGGGTGGGCGCGCATCGCGTCGGCGACCCGGCGCTCGGCCGACCCCGGCTCGGCACCGGCGAAGGAGCAGAAGGCGCGGGCCAGCCCGACCAGGCTGATCGCCATCAGCGGCGCCCCGCACCCGTCCGTGCCGACGGCGGCGACCGGCTCGCCCGCGGCGTCCTCCACAACCCTGTGGATGATCCGCTGCAACGGGTGCTCGGGGTCGAGGTACGACTCCAGCGGCCAACCCCGCTCGGCGCAGACGGCCAGCATCGCGGTGTGCTTGCCGGAGCAGTTCATGGTGACCCGGTCGGGCGCCGCGCCCGACGCCAGGTACGTCTCCCGCTCCTCCGCGTCCAGCGGCAGGTCGGGCGGGCACTGGAGCAGGTCCGGGTCGAGGCCGTACTCGTCCAGCATCCTGCGGACCAGGCCGCGGTGGAAGGGCTCCCCGGAGTGGCTCGCGGCGGCCAGCGCCAGCCGCTCCCCCGTGAGGTCCAGGCCCGCCCGCAGGACGCCCGCCGCCTGCATCGGCTTGTTCGAGGAGCGCGGGAAGACCGGCGTCGTCACCTCCCCCAGCGCCAGCTCCACGGCCCCGTCGGCGCCCAGCACGACCAGGCTGCCCCGGTGCCGCCCCTCGACGAAGCCGGACCGGACGACCTCGGCGAGGACGGGCGGTACGACGGGCGAGAGGGCGGACGTGGGCGCGGGCGGGGACGGCTGGGCCGTCGCGGGCGGGGACGGCTGGGCCGTCGCGGGCGGGGACGGTTGCGACGCGGGCATCGGCGGTGGCCTTCCGGACGGACGGCCCGCCGCGGCGACGGCCCGGGATCGCCGGGCCCCCGAGAGCGGCTTCGTACGCCGCCCCTCGTGTCACACGAGCAGGTCGTCGACTTGTGCTTCCCCCTCACGGTACCGGCG
The DNA here is from genome assembly GCF_042268605.1 of Streptomyces sp. NPDC056296. Classification (NCBI taxonomy): domain Bacteria; kingdom Bacillati; phylum Actinomycetota; class Actinomycetes; order Kitasatosporales; family Streptomycetaceae; genus Streptomyces; species Streptomyces sp. NPDC056296. The sequence continues at coordinate 52,547 of NZ_JBHJRX010000046.1, forward strand.
TGCGATCTCCGCGCTGCAGTCGTCGGCCGTGCGCTGCAGCCGCTGCCGCCGACGGGAGACCTGCTGCTCGTAGCGCACGAGCCGGCCCATCCCGGCGGTCAGCTCGACGTCGGTGCGGGCCGTCAGGTCGGACAGCTCCACCTCGCCGAGCATCTCCGCGGCCAGCCGCCGGCACTCCTCGCTCCGCGGAGTGCCGAGCGTCACGTGCCGGGCGGAGGAACGCTGCCGGGCCGGTGCGTCGGTCAGGATCTCCGACAGCCGCTCGACCACGGACCCCTTCGCCGCGGTGGTCACCACGGACGCCGGCCGGCGCCCCGCCAACTCCGCACGCAGGATGTCGATACGGCCCTGCAGCAGCCGCCGTACGTAGCTCAGGTCGGCCTCCTCGCGCTGCGCGTCCCGGCGCAGCGTGCGCAGCTCCGGCAGGCTCAGCGCGATCAGGTCGTGCCCCGGCGGATCCGCGGGCAGCTCCGGGCTGTCCGTGCGCTGCACGGGCGGCCGGGGCGCCTCCAGGCCACCCGGATATGTCAATGCGACAGTCCCAAGCGGCTGCCCCGTACTCGGTGTGCTCATGTGCCTCTACCGTCCGTCCCCTCGACCGGCCTCTGGAGAGCATCGTGCCACCCCAAGTGGCCGCTATGTGACCGAGTGCCCACGATCCGCCCCGATCGGCCCCAGATGGGGGGTTAGGGAGCGAAAAAACCCCGGTACGGGCCCGTGTGCCCACACCCTAGGGGCGCACGGCATCATGGCGGGATGCGTGCAGTGGTACAGCGGGTGGACGGCGCGAACGTCCTCGTGAACGGCGAGACCGTGGGAGCGATCGACGGCGAGGGCCTGTGCGTCCTGGTCGGCGTCACCCACGACGACACCAAGGAGAAGGCGGCGCAGCTGGCCCGCAAGCTCTGGTCGGTGCGGATCCTGCCCGACGAGAAGTCGTGCAGCGACATCGACGCACCGCTGCTGGTGATCAGCCAGTTCACCCTTTACGGCGACGCCCGCAAGGGCCGCCGCCCCACCTGGAACGCCGCCGCGCCCGGCGACGTGGCCGAACCGCTCGTCGACGAGGTCGTCGCGCAGCTGCGCGCGCTGGGCGCGACCGTGGCGACGGGCCGCTTCGGCGCCCAGATGCGGGTGTCGCTGACGAACGACGGCCCGTTCACGGTGATCGTCGAGGTCTGAGACGGCCCCGGGCTCCTCCCGGGCCCGGGACCTGTTGCTCTCAGGGCTGTCAGGGCTCTGACGGCTCTCAGGGCTATGACGGCTGTCAGGGCTCTACGACGGTCTCCTGGGCCGCCGCCGTGGTCTCCGCCAGCAGGCGGGCGTCCACCGGCACGTTCCGCTTCACCAGGGCGAGGGCGACCGGGCCCAGCTCGTGGTGGCGTACGGACGTGGTGACGAAGCCGATCTTCCGGCCGTCGGGACCGTCGTCCGCGAGGCGCACCTCGGCCCCGTTCGGCGGCAGGTGGACCTCGCTGCCGTCCAGGTGCAGGAAGACCAGGCGGCGCGGCGGCTTGCCGAGGTTGTGCACCCGGGCGACGGTCTCCTGCCCCCGGTAGCAGCCCTTCTGCAGATGGACCGCCGTCCCGATCCAGCCCAGCTCGTGCGGGATGGTCCGGTGGTCGGTCTCGAAACCGAGGCGGGGACGGTGCTGCTCGACGCGCAGCGCCTCGTGCGCGAGGATCCCGGCCGGCGGACCGGCCCGGTCGGCGAACGCCTCCAGCCTCTCGCGCGGCAGGAAGAGATCACGGCCGTACGGCGTCTCCCGGACGGCGGCGCCCTCGGGGACCTCGGTGATCGATCCGGCCGGCAGGTGCACGACCGCGGTGTCGGCGGTGCGGTCGGCGACCTCGACCCGGTAGAAGAACTTCATCGACTCCAGGTAGGCGATCAGCGCCTCCTGGCTGCCGGGCTCCACGTGGGCCCAGACGGTCGTGCCGTCGTCGACGAGGTACAGGGCGTGTTCGATGTGGCCGTTCGCGGAGAGGATCAGCGCCTCGGTGGCCTCGCCGGTCGGCAGGTCGCTGACGTGCTGGGTGAGCAGCAGGTGCAGCCAGCTCAGCCGGTCGTCGCCGGTGACGGCGACGACACCGCGGTGGGAGAGGTCGACGAAGCCGGTGCCGTCGGCGAGGGCACGCTGCTCGCGGAACAGGTCGCCGTAGTGGGCGGCGACGCCTTCGTCCACGCCCTCGGCTGGGACGGCGCCGGGCAGGGACAGCAGGGGGCTCTTCATACGCCCTAGCCTACGACTCGGTAGTTGAACCCTTCAGGGAACAGTCCTTGCAGCGGCCGAAGATCGCGAAATGCTTCAGATCGGTGTCGAAGCCGAACTGCTCCCGCAGCTTGGCGGTGAACTCGGCGGCCACCGACAGATCGGCCTCGATCACGTTGGTGCAGTCCCGGCAGACCAGGTGGATGTGGTGGTGCCGGTCGGCCAGATGGTAGGTGGGCGCACCGTGCCCCAGGTGGGCGTGCGAGACCAGCCCCAGCTCCTCCAGGAGCTCCAGCGTGCGGTAGACGGTGGAAATGTTGACCCCCGACGCCGTCTTCCTCACTTCGCCGAGGATGTCGTCGGGGGTCGCGTGCTCAAGGGTGTCCACGGCTTCGAGGACCAGCTGCCGCTGCGGGGTCAGCCGGTAGCCGCGCTGCCTGAGGTCGCTCTTCCAGTCGGTGCTCACCACACCCACGAGTCTAGGGTGTGTCGGCCGCGGGCCTACTTGAAGAAGGCGATCCCGTCGTCGGGCATGTCATCGGGCAGGGCCTTGGCCCAGCGCTCGACGTCCTCCGGGGTGACGACCTTCTTCAGGTGCGCCGACATGTAGGGGCGCAGCTCGACCTCGGGGGTCTGCTTCTCGCCCACCCACATCAGGTCGCTCTTGACGTAGCCGTACAGCCGCTTGCCGCCGGTGTAGGGCCGCGAGGCCGCCGTGCGGGCCACCGCGTCCGTGACCAGGTCGATCTGGGGCTTCTGGTCGGCCAGCTCGCCGTACCAGATCTCGATGACGCCGTCGTCGCGGGTCATCGTGACCTCGACCCTGCGGTTCGCGTCGATGCGCCAGAAGCCGTGCTCGGACTCCAGCGGGCTGACCTTGTTCCCGTCCTGGTCCAGGACCCAGGTGTGGGACCGGTACTCCAGGAAGTCCCGGCCGTCGTGGCTGAAGGAGACCTCCTGGCCGAAGTTGCACTTCTCGGCGCCCGGGAAGTCGTGCACGCCCGCGCCCGCCCAGTCGCCCAGCAGGAAGGCGAGGGGGACGAGGCTCTTGTGGAGGTCGGACGGGATCTCGATCATGAGCGGAACGTACTTCCTGGCGTGGGCGTCGGAGGGGGTCAGCGCTGGCCCTGGTACAGCTTCTTCACGGTCAGACCGGCGAAGGCGAGGACGCCGACGCAGACCAGGACCAGCAGGGCTTCGAAGAAGATCTCCACGGGGTGCTCCTTGAGCGGGGGGCATACGACAGGGCCGCCCCCAGCTTACGCGGCCCCTCCGGCCGCTTCCCGTCGGACTCCGCCCACGAAGGCGTCCCACGCGGGCGCGGTGAAGAGGAGCGCTCCGCGGGAGGGGTCCTTGCTGTCCCGGACGGGGACGAGGGAGGGGAGATTGGGGGCGACCTCGACGCACTCGCCGCCGCTCGCGTTGCTGTAGCTGCTCCTGCGCCAGTCGGCGGCGCGGAGGAGGTCGTCGGAGACCTCGACGCAGTCCCCGCCGCTCGTGTTGCTGTAGCTGCTCTTACGCCAAGAGACGGCGCTCAGATCGATGGCTCGCACGGCGCTTCCTCCAACGTCCGCAGGATGAATTCGCGCGACTCGGCCGGTGACAGCGCCAAGTCCCGCATCGCATCGTACCTACGTTGCAGCAGCTCAACTGAGCCGTTTTCCTCCACGAGTTCGCCGCGCAGATCGTTCTCGGTGTAGGCGACCACGCGGCCGCTCGGCAGCCGCAGGAACATCACGGTGGTGTTCGTCAGCCCATGCCGCCCCGCACGGAACGGCAGCACCTGGAGGGTGATGCTCGGGCGCCCGGCCATCTCGGCCAAGTGGGCCAACTGCTCTCGCCATGCCCCCATGTCGCGCAGCCACGTGCGCAGCACCGTCTCGGAGAGAATGGCGCGAAACGGCGGTGGGGTCTCCCCTTCCAGTAGTTGTCGACGGCCGAGACGCGCCTCCACCTGCTGCTCCAGTTCAGCGCCCTTGAGCCAGCCCCCGGCCAGCGCCTCGCGCGCGTACCCGGCGGTCTGGAGCAGGCCCGGCGGTGCGCTCACCGCGTAGTGCCACAGGCTGATCGCCTCGGCCTCAAGGATCATGTACCGGCGGTACTGCTCGCGGAACTGCGTGGGATCGGCCACCGCCAGTTCCCACAGCGTGAGCAGCATTCCGCCCGTGCCGTAGTACTGGTCCAGCGCCTCCACGATCTCCGGGCCGCCCAGCGTGTGGCCGTTCTCCATCTTTCCGAACTGGGACGCGTCCCAGCCCACCACTTCCGCCACGCCCCGCAGGGACGCTCCCCGCCCCTGCCTGAGCAGCCGCAGCTCCTCCGCGAACCGCGCCCTCGGTTCCTGACTGCGACCCGTGATCGCCCTCCGCTGCGGCACCGCGCCCCTCCCGGCTGTGGAATTTGTGGAATTTGAGCCGCCCGCTGTGGAACTTGGCGCCGTTCCGGGCGTATCCGTCTCCGCGCTGGGTCATCCTCGTAATCAGCCCAGGAATACGCAGAGTAGTGCAACTGGCGCATTCCGTATATATGTTGGCGTAAGGGAGCGAACCAGATGAGATCGGAACCGGCTGCCCACGAGCCCGGGACGCCGCTCTACGACCCCGCCGCCGGTCAGGTCGGCGAGTACCGGGGCCCTGCCGGACCCCACGCGATGCTGCGCCCCCTCGGCGGTGGCCGCGAGTGGCCGGCGGACCCGGCGGCGCTGCGTCCGGCCACGGACGAGGAGCGGCTGAGCGCCCGGCTGCGCGCGGCCAACGACCGCACACGGGCGGCGGCGGGAGTGTGCGGGCCACCCGACCCCGACGACCTGAGCCGCCCGCCCCGGCCGCGTCCGGACTGCGCGGAGTGCGCGGAACTGGCCAGGAGCCGGGACGACGCCCGGGCGGCGTACGACCGCAGCGCGGAGACGGACGCCAACGTGCTGCTGCGGCAGCACCAGCGAAGGGAGCACCGCACATGAGGCGCGGCGAGGGCCTGCCGTACGAGGAGTGCGCGCGGCAGCAGCGGCTCCGCCCGGCGGCACGCGACCGGGCGCCCCTGTCTCCGGGCTACGCACTCCCGCCGTTCCACCCCGGACTGGCCGGCATGTACGGGGCGCCCGCACCAGCGCCAGCGCCAGCACCCGCACCCGCACCCGCACCCGCACCCGCACCCGCACCCGCACCCGATGAAGGCGGCACCCCGCGCCCGCCCTCCCCGCAGCGACGCGCCCGAAAGGTCGACGGCGCCGTCGTGAGCGGCGTGCTCACCGCTCTCTGCGTCGCGACGCTTCTGGTGACGATCGCCGTCGCCCTCTGATGCCGTCCGTGCGGGCTACGCTTCCGGCATGGCGAAGAAGCTCGTGATCAAGGTGACGGCGGGGGCCGATGCTCCCGAGCGGTGTTCGCAGGCGTTCACGGTGGCGGCGGTGGCCGTGGCCAGTGGGGTCGACGTGTCACTGTGGCTGACCGGGGAGTCCTCCTGGTTCGCGGTGCCGGGACGCGCCGCCGAGTTCGAGCTGCCGCACGCCGCGCCGCTGCCCGACCTGCTGGACTCGATCCTGGCGGGCGGCCGGGTGACCCTGTGCACGCAGTGCGCGGCCCGCCGCGACCTCACCGAGAAGGACGTCATCCAAGGCGTACGCATCGCGGGGGCGCAGGTGTTCGTACAGGAGGCGCTGGGCGACGACACCCAGACGCTCGTCTACTGAGTTCTCTCCTGAAAACCGTGAACAACTGACGGAGAAGTGTCACCGAGGCGCTCAAATGAGCGCCCCGATGACAGTGGGGAGTGAAGTGCTCACGCTTTTGGGGTGGATGGCCCCAGACCCGCTCCGCAGTACCGCCGCCAGAACGTCGCCGGATTCCACCGTGTCCGCGCCTCGCACGGCGTATGCCGGCCTGTCGTACGGCGCCGGCCAACCGTCCGCTCCACCGGTGCTCCCAAGCGTCCGCGGTTGCGGCGGTCGCCGTGGCCAGCGGTGTCGACGTCTCCCTGTTGCTGACCGGCGAGTCCTCCTAGCTCGCGCTGCCGGGCCGGGCGACGCAGGCGCTGGTCCACTGACCGGCAGGGCCGGTTCCGGCACCGGTACCGGAACCGGCGCTCACTGCCCCATGACGTACGCGACGGTCGGTCCGGTGGTCCAGCCGCCGTCCACCGCGAGTTCGGCGCCGGTGACGTAGGACGCGGCGTCCGAGAGCAGGAAGACGACCGCGCCGGCGATCTCGTGGGGTTCGCCGACCCGGCCCATGGGCGTGTTCGGGTACTTGCCCTCGCCCTGCTCGATGCCGACGGCCGCTGTCATCGGGGTGTACGTCATCCCCGGGTGCACGGAGTTCACCCGGATGCGGGCGGTGCCCAGCTCCACGGCACCGATCTTCGTCAGCCCCCGTACGCCCCACTTGGAGGCGCCGTACCCGGCCGTGAGGGCGAGGCCCATCAGGCCCGCCGCGGACGAGATGTTGACGATCGAGCCGCCACCGGCCTCCTTCAACGCGGGGATCACGGTCTTCATGCCGATGAAGACGCCCGTGAGGTTGATGTCGAGCACCTTCCTGAAGTGCTCGACGGACTCCGACTCCAGCGGCGTGCCGGTCGAGATGCCCGCGTTGTTCACCAGGCCGTGCAGCGCCCCGAACTCGGTGACGGCGAAGTCGGCGACCCGCCGCCAGTCCTCCTCGGAGGTCACGTCGTGGTGCAGGAAACGGGCGTGGTCGCCGAGTTCGCGGGCCGTGGCCTCGCCCTCGTCGTCCAGGACGTCGGTGATCAGGACGTGTGCCCCGGCGGCGACGGCCTGACGGGCCGCCTCCGCGCCGAGGCCGCGGGCACCGCCGGTGATGATCAGGTTCTTGCCGGACAGGTCGTGCATCGTGTGCTCCTTACAGGGGACCAGGGGTGATGTCGGAGGTGACGTCGGCGGTGACATCGGCGGTGACGTCAGAAGTGGGTGCCGCCGTCGATCCGGATCTCGGTGCCTGTGATGAACCGGCCGTCCTCGGAGCCCAGCATCGCGACGACCGACGCCACCGTCTCCGGGCCGGCGAATCCCTGCCCGAGGGCGGGTGAGAGCTTCGCGAAGAGGCGCATGTCGGCGTCCTCGGGCAGCCCGGGGCCGATGCTCTGCCCGCTGGCCCCGCTGCCGTCGGTCATGCCGGAGGAGATGGACCCCGGCTGCACGGCGGTGAACCGGATGCCGCGCCCCGCGTACTCACTGGCCAGGGCGTGGGTCATGGACTGGATGCCGCCCTTGCTCGCCGCGTAGGCCGCCATGTACGGGTGCGCGAACGCCGCCGAGGTCGAGCTGAAGTTGACGACGGCCGCGTCCCGGCCCTCCAGAAGCGCCGGGATCGACTCGCGGATCACCAGGAACGTGCCGACGAGGTTCACCGTCACGACGCGAGTGAACTCCGGGAGGCTGGTGTCCTCGGTGTGCGACGAACGCAGGATGCCGGCCGCGTTGACAAGGACGTCCAGCCCGCCCAGTGCGTCCGTCGCGGCCTTGACGCCCTCGCGTACCGAGGTCTCGTCGGCGATGTCGACGACGCGGGTGGTGAGCCGGTCCGCGTGGGCCGCCGCCTTCCGCGCGGTGTCCTTCAGGCCGGGCTCGCTGACGTCCGCGGCCACCACGGTGCCGCCCTCCGCGAGGACGCGCAGCACAGTGGCCTGGCCTATGCCCGAGCCCCCGCCGGTGACCAGGACGCGACGGCCTTCGTAGCGGTTCATGTGTGCTCCAACCCGCCCGTCACCGGCTGCCGGCCGGGCCTTTTCGGCGCCTGTGCTCTTCCGCCGGGCGCCTCGATACGGCTTCACGGTACGCCTAGATGGCACGGTTTGCCACTACGTCACGACATGCCAGTGTCGGTCGCGGGTCGTACGCTTCTGGGGTGAGCACCGAGCCGCCCCCGTCCCTGACCGAGCGCCGCAAGGCCGCCACCCAGCTCGACATCGCGCATGCGGCGGCCGAACTCTTCGCCACCCAGGGCCCGCACGCCACGACGGCGGAGGAGATCGCCCGGCGCGCCGGGGTGGCGCTGCGCACCTTCTACCGGTACTTCCGCTCCAAGCAGGACGCGGTCGGCCCCCTGCTGACGGACGGCGCCGACCGCTGGCGGGGGCTGCTGGAGAGCATGGAGCCGGGCACCCCGCTCGGCCCGGCGCTGCGGACCGCCGTCGAGCAGGCCCTGGCGGTTCCGGACGCCCAGGCCGCGGAGGCGCTGCTGCGTACGCGCGGGCTGCTGCGGGCCGGCGCGGACGATCCCGCGCTGCGAGCCGTGTGGTACCGGGTGAACCAGGAGTCCGAGGAACGGCTGGTCCCGGTCATCGCGCGCCTGACACGCCCGACGGACGGCGGCGCCGATCCGCTCGAGGTGCGTCTGGTGGCCGCCGCCGCCACCGACGCCATCCGGATCGCGCTGGAGACCTGGGCCGGCACCGAGGCGGGCGCCGAGGGCCCCGGCTCCCCCGCCGACCTGGCGGTGCGCTGCCTGGAACGCCTGGCCGGAGGCCTGGACAGGACCTGGGGCGGGCGCAGGAAGGACCCGAGGGAGGGCTCAGGGTAGGACTTCAAGGGGTCTCAGGGCCGGTCCTGGTGGCGCGGGCCCTTCCTGCCGTCCAGTTCGTCCCACCACTCGTCGGACTTCGGGTCGCCGGAGGGGTCGTCCCACCAGCGGTCGTCGGGGCCGCGGCGGTTGGCGACCATCGCGGCGAGCGGGGGGATGACCATGGCGACCACGCACATGCCGACGGCCGCGGGGACCGACCAGAGGCGGACGACGCCCCAGGCCAGGACGAACAGCGCGATGCAGATGCCCATCATCACGAAGTAGCTGTGCCGCCGCCGTGCGTACATACGTCCAGGGTAGGTCCGGACGTGACGTCCGGACACGCCGAAGGGCCGCACCCCGGGCGTCCAACCCGTGGGGTGCGGCCCTTCGGCCGTCGCTTGCCGCTGCCGCTGCCGCGTGCCGCGTGCCGTCAGACGGCGATCGCGACCTCCGCCAGTCCGCCCTGCTGGGCGACGACCGTGCGGTCGGCGCTGGCGCCCGGGACGAGCGCCCGTACGGTCCAGGTGCCCTCGGCCGCGTAGAAGCGGAACTGGCCCGTCGCGGAGGTCGGGACCTCCGCCGTGAACTCTCCGGTGGAGTCCAGCAGACGGACGTAGCCCGTCACCGGCTCGCCGTCGCGGGTCACGTGACCCTGGATCGTGGTCTCACCGGGCTTGATCGTCGAGGCGTCGGGGCCGCCGGCCTTCGCACCGCACATGTCGTACTCCTGAGGGGTTGAGGGGGCGGACTTACTTGTTGGCGCCGAGCTCGATCGGCACGCCGACGAGGGAGCCGTACTCGGTCCAGGAGCCGTCGTAGTTCTTGACGTTCTCGACGCCCAGCAGCTCGTGCAGGACGAACCAGGTCAGGGCCGAGCGCTCACCGATGCGGCAGTAGGCAATGGTGTCCTTGGCCAGGTCGACCTGCTCGTCGGTGTAGAGCTGCTTGAGCTCGTCGTCCGACTTGAAGGTGCCGTCGTCGTTGGCGTTCTTCGACCACGGGATGTTGCGGGCGGACGGGACGTGGCCCGGGCGCTGCGACTGCTCCTGGGGGAGGTGGGCCGGGGCGAGCAGCTTGCCGGAGAACTCGTCGGGCGACCGGACGTCGACCAGGTTCTGCGCGCCGATCGCCTTGACGACGTCGTCGCGGAAGGCGCGGATCGCGGTGTTCTGCGGCTTGGCCTTGTAGTCGGTGGCCGGGCGCTCGGGCACCTCGTTGCCGTCGACCAGCTCGCGGGCGTCCAGCTCCCACTTCTTGCGGCCGCCGTCGAGGAGCTTGACGTTCTCGTGGCCGTAGAGCTTGAAGTACCAGTAGGCGTAGGACGCGAACCAGTTGTTGTTGCCGCCGTAGAGGACCACCAGCGTGTCGTTGGCGATGCCCTTCGCGGAGAGGAGCTTCTCGAAGCCCTCCTGGTCGACGAAGTCGCGGCGGACCGGGTCCTGGAGGTCCTGGGTCCAGTCGATCCGGATCGCGTTCTTGATGTGGTTCTTCTCGTAGGCGGACGTGTCCTCGTCCACCTCGACGATCGCGATGCTGGGGTCGTCCAGGTGGTCCTGCACCCAGTCGGCGTCGACCAGGACGTCGCTGCGGCTCATGTTTTCTCCTCCGGGCAGTTGCGGCGGGCGTGCGGTGCGAGGGTGCGCGCGCTCGGGCCGTGCGGCGGCGCGCGGATGCCCAGGGCAGGGCGGGTGAGGGGGAAGGACGGCGGCGTCGCCGTCCGCTCAGAAGGTGCGACAGAGCATGGCGGCAACGCGGCACAGGTCCACTGCCCGCCGCTTCGTGAGATCCGCCTGGCGCTTCATAGTCCCGATCGTAGGGACGGATACCGGGCCATGTCACCGGCGTGTCGCATCATGAGACGGGATCGTCCGCTATGCGGGATCGATCAGGGGGCGGGGACTTCGCCGCACGCTCCCCGGGCCGGGGTGCTCGCCGTCGCATCTACGTTACGGACGACGGCGTCTCGCCTGTCGGACGCACGCTTACCCGGCCAGCTCGACGTTCGAACCCTTCACCGTGATCTCGACGCCGTCCTCCGCCGCCTCGACCTTGTCCAGCTCGATGCCGCCCGGCAGTTCGTCGATGGTCTGCTGGAAGTCGGTGATGGCCCGGATGCGGGACTCGGCGAGCTGCTTGCCGCCGATCTCCGGCAGGCCGTCGGCGACGACCTCCACGTCGTTGTCCTTGACCGTGACCGAGCTCAGCACCTCGACCGGCTCGGGCACCTCGACACCGAGCACCGTGGCCTGGAGCGACACCTTGATCTTGCCGTTGCCGCCGTCGGAGAGGCCGACGACCTTGGCGGTGATGCCGGGCGCGATGTCCGTGGGCTCGGACTTGGTGGCCTTCATCAGCTCGTCGTAGCCGACGGTCGCGGTGCCGGTGGCGGTGGCCGCGGTGGCGGAGCTGTAGTCGCCGGAGAACTCGACGCCCTTCATGTTCGCGCGCAGGTGGTCGATACGGATCTTCTCGCCGCCGTTGCCGGTGGACGCCTCGTAGTCGTCGATGCCGATCTCGACGTCGTCCAGCTCGCCGCCGGCGACCTGGGTGAGGAAGGGGAAGCCGTTGATGGAGACGTCGGGTGTCGAGGGCAGGTTCTCGGCGCTCCGCAGCTTGTCCGCCGCCTCGTCCTCGGCGAAGTTGACCGCCACACGGTCCGCGATCACGAAGAGCCCGCCCAGGATCACGACGACGATCAGCAGTATTCGCAGTGCACGCATGCGGTGTTCCCCAACCCTGGGCGGTCAACGACGGCGGTCCCCGACGACCGGCGGCCGTCCAGCGCGAGGGTAACGCGGCCGGGCGGGGGCGCCGGGGTTTTGTCGATCACCTGTGACAGGGGGACGGGGGCGGTGCTCAGGCCTGCGCGGGGGCGGTGCGGGGGCCGGTGCGCAGGCCGACGCGGGGCCCGGTGCGCAGGCCGATGCAGGGACCGGTGCGCAGGCCGGTGCGCGGGGCCGATGTGCAGGCCGACGCGGGGCCCGGCGCGGGGGCCGATGTGCAGGCCGACGCGGGGCCCGGCGCGGGGGCCGATGTGCAGGCCGACGCGGGGCCCGGCGCGGGGGCCGGTGCGCAGGCCGATGCAGGGACCGGTGCGCGGGGCCGATGCGCAGGCCGGTGCTGGGGCCGGTGCGGAGGGAAACGTCCGGCCCCGGAGGACGCCGTCCGAGCCGGAGGCACCCGGCACGGGGGAGGCGGATCAGGCGAGGGCCCTGCCGAGCACGTACACCGCCGGTGCCGCCGCGGCGAGCGGCAGGGCCACGCCCGCTGTGAAGTGGACGAACCGGGAGGGGTAGTCGTAGGCCGCCACCCGGTGGCCGATCAGCGCGCACACCGCCGCGCCCGCCCCGAGCAGCGCCCCGGACGTCCCGAAGTCCGTCATCGAGCCGACCGCGATCCCCGCACCGGCCGCCGCGAGCAGCGCGACGACCACGGACGCCTGTGTCGGCAGCGGCAGCGCACGCGCCACGACGGCCACGGCCACCGCGATCGCGCCGACCGTCACCGCGTCCGCGTCGGCGGCGAGGTATCCGCCCGCGACGATCGCCAGGGCCGCCGCGGCGACGGTCGCGATCAGGCCGTACATCCGCTCGTCGGGGTCGGCGTGCGAACGCAGTTGCAGTACGAGGGACAGCAGCACCCACACCCCGAGCGTGCCGATGATCGCCGCCGGGGAGCGGTCCGACACCAGCATCGCCGCGTCGGCGGCGAGCGCGCCCGCGAAGCCCAGCGCGATGCCCTGCCGGGCGGGCCACATGCCGTTCAGGCGGAACCAGCCCGCCGCGGTGACGGCCTGGAGGGCGACGAGCGGGACGAGGAGCGCGTACGTACCGAGCGCCGCCCCGCCCGCCAGCAGCAGCCCGAGCAGCGCCGTGAGCCCGGCCGGCTGCATACCCGGGTCGATGATCGGCGAACGCCCCTCGGCGCGGGCGCGCTGCGCGTCGGTGACCCGCGTGTTCCCGGCGAGGGTCGAGGGGCCGTAACCGGGCGCGTCGGAGGAGGAGGCGGAGGAGGGGGCGGGGTCAGCGACAGCGGTAGGGGGAGGAGCGGGGGCCTGGGCGGCGGGTTCGTACGGCTGGGGATGGGGATGGGGCTGGGGGTGAGGTTGGGCCTGGGGGGCGTACGCCTGCGGCTGTGACGGGTACGGCTGCGGCTGTGACGGGTACGGCTGCGGCTGCGGCGTGTAGGGATCGGTCGTTCCGTACGACGTGCCCGTCGGCTCCTGGTACCCGTTCGGGGCCTGCGGCGGCAGGTACGCCGTCTCCTCCGCGGAGACCGGCGGCTGCACGCTGGTCTCCCAGGTCTGCCCCTGCCACTGCTGCGTGTACTGGCCGGCGTTCGGGTCCTCGTAACCCTCGTAACCCTGCCCGCCCTGGTACGCCTGTTGCCTCTGGGGCTGTTGGTGCGCGGGCCACGCCTGGGCGTCGTACTCAGACTGCCCCTGCTGCCCCCGCTGCCCCTGCTGCCACCCGTCGTGTCCCTCGTACGGCTGATTCTGCCCGTACTGCTGATGCGGCTGATGCGGCTGGTTGGTCATCGCTCACCCTCCCGCGAACGGCGGGAGGACCTCGACCGTGCCGCCGTCGGCCAGCCGTACCGTCTCGTGCCCGCGCGTGCCCACGGGGTCGCCGTCGACGAGGAACGAGCAGCGCAGCAGTACGCGCGTGAGTTCGCCGGGGTGCCGCTCGCGCACCGCGCCGAGCGCGTCGGCGAGCGTGGCCGCCTCGTACGGCTCCTCGGCCACTCCTGCCGCGGCCTTCGCGGCGGCCCAGTAGCGCACCGTGACCTTTGCCATCTGGATCCTTCGTCGCCGGTGCCGATCGGCGTCCGTGTCGATCGGCGGTGAACACCGTCAGGCTAGCCCGCCCGGGACACGGCCCAGTCGCCGATCCGGCGCAGCAGGGCGTCGTCCGACGCGTGCTCGGCGTGGCCCATACCGGGCTCCAGCCAGAGTTCGCCGTGGTCACCGGCCGCCTCGGCCAGCATCCGGGGGTGGTCGACGGGAAAATAACCGTCCCGGTCGCCGTGCACGACGAGAAGGGGCGTCGGCGCGATCCGCGGCACCGCCTCCACCGGCGACAGCGGCACCGGGTCCCAGTCCCGGTGATGGATACGGGTGCGCATGCCGTAGCGGCCCACCAGGCGCCCGGCGGGCCGCATCACCAGCCAGTGCAGCCGGCGCATGGGCGCCGTACCCCGGTAGTACCAGCGGGCGGGGGCGCTCACCGACGCAACGGCGTCCGTGCGGGCGTCACTGCCGCCGCCTTCGCCATCACCGTCACCGTCGCCGCCGTACAGCGCGGCGTGCCGCAGCACCACCGAGCCGCCCATCGAGAAGCCGACGGTGACCACGCGTGCGTGCCCGAAGCCGCGCGCCCAGGTGACCGCCGCCGCCAGGTCGAGCACCTCGCGGTCACCGACGGTGGAACGTCCGCCGGAGGCGCCGTGGCCCCGGAAGGAGAAGGTGACCACCGCGCCGTAGTGCCCGAACGCCTCCGCGATCCGCCGTACGTGGGGCCGGTCGGCGTCGCCGGTGAAGCCGTGCGCGACGACGAACACCAGGTCAGAGGCGTCACGACCGCCCACGCCCGGCTCGTACACGGCGTCGATCCGGACCCCGTCGGACGCGCGCAGGAAGGTGCGCGAGGGCCTGCGGCGCGGCGTCCCCCGGGACGTCTCGGGATGCGGACGGTCGGTGGAACGCGCCACATGACCTGCCGGTCGGTTGCTCATGTCGGCTATTCTGCTGGGCAGAGGACTCGGGCAACGTAGCCCCCGGGTCCTTTTGTGCTTCCGGGAGCGCCGCCGGGCAGTCGTCGGGCGTTCACCTCCCGGACCCGCAGCGGGCCCCACGGGCACGGGATCCGCACCTGTACGAAGCAGTGCCGTAAACGTCCTCGCAGGGACCGAGGAGGAACCAGACGTTATGGGCGAGCGAACCGTGCACGACCGTAGGACGACCCAGGCAGGTGGGGCGCGATGAGTTCTCTGCTGCTCCTGACCAACGCCCTCCAGCCGTCGACGGAGGTGCTTCCCGCCCTCGGCCTGCTGCTGCACAACGTCCGTGTCGCGCCGGCGGAGGGCCCCGCCCTCGTCGACACCCCCGGCGCCGACGTCATCCTCGTCGACGGACGCCGTGATCTACCCCAGGTCCGCAGCCTGTGCCAGCTGCTGCGCTCCACCGGGCTCAGCTGTCCACTCGTCCTCGTCGTCACCGAGGGCGGCCTCGCCGCCGTCACCGCCGACTGGGGCATCGACGACGTGCTGCTGGACACCGCCGGCCCGGCCGAGGTCGAGGCCCGGCTGCGGCTGGCCATGGGCCGCCAGCAGATCGTCGGCGACGACTCCCCCATGGAGATCCGCAACGGCGACCTGTCCGTGGACGAGGCGACGTACTCCGCCAAGCTCAAGGGCCGGATCCTGGACCTGACCTTCAAGGAGTTCGAGCTGCTCAAGTACCTCGCCCAGCACCCGGGGCGGGTCTTCACCCGCGCCCAGCTGCTCCAGGAGGTCTGGGGCTACGACTACTTCGGCGGCACCCGCACGGTCGACGTGCACGTACGGCGGCTGCGCGCCAAACTCGGCCCCGAGCACGAGTCGCTGATCGGCACCGTCCGCAACGTCGGCTACCGCTTCGTCACCCCGGAGAAGCCCGAGAAGGGGGAGCGCGCGGAGGACGCCAGGGCGAAGGCCGGGGCCCGGCCGGACACCGTGGGGGAAGCGACGTCAACCAAGGTGTGATACGCCCTGCCCAGGGCGGATCCATCCGCGTAGACTCCGCGCGTGGCCAAGGTGACTCGGGATGATGTGGCGCGACTGGCGGGGACTTCCACCGCCGTCGTCAGCTATGTCATCAACAACGGACCCCGGCCGGTCGCCCCGGCCACGCGCGAGCGTGTCCTCGCCGCGATCAAGGAACTGGGGTACCGGCCGGACCGGGTCGCCCAGGCGATGGCGTCGCGGCGCACGGACCTCATAGGCCTGATCGTGCCGGACGCGCGCCAGCCCTTCTTCGCGGAGATGGCGCACGCGGTCGAGTGGGCCGCCGCCGAGCGCGGAAAAATGGTTCTCGTCGGCAACTCCGACTACGCCGGCGAGCGCGAGGCGCACTACCTGCGCGCGTTCCTCGGGATGCGCGTCTCGGGCCTCATCCTGGTCAGCCACGCCCTGAACGACCTGGCCGCCGCCGAGATCGAGGCCTGGGACGCCCGGGTCGTCCTGATGCACGAGCGCCCCGAGGCCATCGACGACGTCGCCGTCGTCACCGACGACCTGGACGGCGCCCAGCTCGCCGTACGCCACCTGCTGGAGCACGGGTACGAGTACGTCGCCTGTATGGGCGGCACCGCCGAGACCCCGTCCGTCGGCGACCCGGTCTCCGACCACGTCGAGGGCTGGCGGCGCGCGATGAAGGAGGCCGGGCTCTCCACCGAGGGCCGGCTCTTCGAGGCGCCGTACAACCGCTACGACGCGTACCGCGTGGGGCTGGATCTCCTCTCCGGGCCACAGCGCCCGCCCGCGATCTTCTGCTCCACCGACGACCAGGCGATCGGCCTGCTGCGCGCGGCCCGTGAGCTGCGCATCGACGTCCCCGGTGAGCTGGCGGTGGCCGGCTTCGACGACATCAAGGAAGCCGACCTGGCGGACCCGCCGCTGACGACGGTCGCCTCGGACCGGTCGGCGATGGCGCGGGAGGCGGTGGACCTCGTCCTGGACGACGGTCTGCGCGTGGCGGGCTCGCGGCGGGAGCGGCTGAAGGTCTTCCCGTCGCGGCTGGTGGTCCGGCAGTCCTGCGGCTGCGAGTAGCAACTTCGCCGCACGGCTTCGGCTTTATATCGGGCATACGAGGTTCTGCCGGGCTTCTCAGGCAGCACTCAGGCCGCTCTCATCCGGGGGCGGGAAGCTCATGAACATGACCGAGAGCCTCCGCCGCAACGGCGAGTACGAGCACGCGCAAGAGAACCCGTACGAGAATCCGTACCAGGGCGCCCAGCAGCACGCCTCCTCTCCCGTCAACCCCGAGTGGCCGCCCCCGCCGGCCCAGCCGCCCGCCGACTCCTTCCCGGACGGACAGCCCGAGCAGCCGCACAAGAAGCGCGCGTCCCGTCGTCGCGGCCCCGTCGCCCTGCTCGCGGCCGTGGCGATCGTCGCGGCGGCCGTCGGCGGCGGCACCGCGTACGGCATCCAGGAGCTGACCGGCGGCGACACCGTCGCCTCCAGCGCCACCAGCACCAGCGTGGTGCCCACCGGCCAGAAGGGCACGGTCGCCGGGGTGGCCAAGTCGGTCAGCCCGAGCATCGTCGAGATCAGCGCCACCTCGAACGCCGGTTCCTCCACCGGTTCCGGCGTGATCATCACCGGTGACGGCGAGATCATCACCAACAACCACGTCGTCTCCGGCGCCTCGTCCGTCAAGGTCACGACCAGCGACGGCAAGCAGTACAGCGCCCAGGTCGTCGGCACCGACAGCAGCAAGGACCTGGCGCTGATAAAGCTGGAGAACGCCTCGGGCCTGCAGGCCGCGACCCTCGGCGACTCCGACGGCCTGAAGGTCGGCCAGCAGGTCGTGGCGATCGGCTCCCCGGAGGGCCTGACCGGCACCGTGACCAGCGGCATCGTCTCCGCCCTGGACCGTGACGTGACCGTCTCGACCGACGAGGGCCGGCAGCAACAGCAGCAGCGCCAGGGGGGCGGCTGGCCGTTCGAGTTCGGTGGTCAGGAGTTCAACGGCGACACCGGCTCGTCCACGACGACGTACAAGGCGATCCAGACCGACGCGTCCCTGAACCCGGGCAACTCCGGCGGCGCGCTGATCGACATGAACGGCAACATCATCGGCATCAACTCGGCGATGTACTCGTCGGCCGAGTCCTCCGCCAGTGCGGGAAGCGTCGGCCTCGGCTTCGCCATCCCGATCAACACGGTGAAGGCCGACCTGCCCAAGCTGCGAGCGGGCGCCGACGGCTGAGCGGCGGCCCCGGGCCGATGCGAACATGCGACGCTGAAGACGTTGGCAGCCGTCACCCGACACGGCATCACACCGCATCCGAGAATGCCGAGGAATCCGAGCCCATGAGCCCCGCAGAAGGCGACCGCGACCGTGACACCCAGCGCATCCTGATCGTCGACGACGAGCCGGCGGTCCGCGAAGCCCTCCAGCGCAGCCTCGCCTTCGAGGGGTACGACACCGAGGTCGCCGTCGACGGCGCCGACGCCCTGGAGAAGGCGGCGGCGTACCGGCCCGACCTGGTCGTCCTCGACATCCAGATGCCCCGCATGGACGGCCTGACCGCCGCCCGGCGCATCCGCGGCGCGGGCGACCTGACCCCCATCCTGATGCTGACGGCCCGCGACACGGTCGGTGACCGGGTGACCGGCCTGGACGCCGGCGCCGACAACGACGACACCCTCACCTTCGCCGACCTGACCATGGACCTGGCGACGCGGGAGGTCGTGCGGGCCGGGCGCCCGGTGGAACTGACCCGCACCGAGTTCACCCTCCTCGAGATGTTCATGGCACACCCGCGCCAGGTCCTCACCCGGGAGCAGATCCTCAAGGCGGTCTGGGGCTTCGACTTCGAGCCGTCGTCCAACTCCCTCGACGTGTACGTCATGTACCTGCGCCGCAAGACCGAGGCGGCCGGCGAACCGCGCCTCGTCCACACGGTCCGCGGTGTCGGTTACGTGCTTCGGCAGGGCGGCGCGGAGTGAGAGGGCTGGTCCGCCGCGTCCGTGCCCTGCCCATCCGGGCCCGGCTGTCTTTGCTGGTGGCGGCGGCAGTGGCGTTCGCGGTGGCGGCGGTTTCGGTGACGTGCTGGTTGGTGGTCCGTAACCAGCTGTACAACCAGCTGGACGACCAGCTGCGCGGCGAACAGGTTTCCAGCCAGCTACTGCAGAGCATGCTGGCCAACTGCCGGTCGGCCAACCCGCAGGAGCTGCCCCAGGCGCCGAACGCCCCCATTGTCACGATCCTCTACTCGGACGGCTCCACCTGTGTCGATCCCGGCAGTGCGGAGATGCGTGTACAGGACGCGGACGTAGCCGTCGCCGACGGCCTGGCGGAGAACGCGCTGCACACCTCGAAGACCGCCGACGGCACCACGGTCCGCGTCTACACCCGACCGGTCTTCGACCGAGTCACCAAGCAGGTGCAGCCGGGTATCGCCGTCTCCGTCGCCAAGCCGGTGAGCGATGTAACCGAGCCGCTGTCCTCGCTGGTCTGGGTTCTCCTCCTCGTTTCCGGCGTCGGCGTCGTGGGTGCAGGCGCCGCCGGCCTCTGGGTGGCCCGGACCGGCCTGCGCCCCGTCGACGAACTGACCCGGGCCGTGGAA
Source organism: Streptomyces sp. NPDC056296 (assembly GCF_042268605.1). NCBI lineage: Bacteria > Bacillati > Actinomycetota > Actinomycetes > Kitasatosporales > Streptomycetaceae > Streptomyces > Streptomyces sp. NPDC056296. The sequence continues at coordinate 71,611 of NZ_JBHJRX010000046.1, forward strand.
CACGTGGCCCGCACCGAGGACCTCACCGTCCGCATCCCCGTGGAGGACGAAAGCGAGGACGAGATCGCCCGGCTCTCCCGCTCCTTCAACAGCATGACCTCGTCCCTGGCCAGCTCCCGTGACCTGCAACAGCAGCTCATCGCCGACGCCGGCCACGAACTCCGCACCCCGCTCACCTCCCTCCGCACCAACATCGAACTCCTCTCCCGCAGCGAGGAGACCGGCCGCCCGATCCCCGAGGCCGACCGCAAGGCACTCCTCGCCTCGGTCAAGGCCCAGATGACGGAGCTGGCCGCCCTGATCGGCGACCTCCAGGAACTCTCCCGCCCCGACACCGGCCAGCACGAGGGCCGCACCCGCATCCTCGCCTGGCACGACGTCGTCGAGTCGGCCCTGCGCCGCGCCCGCCTGCGCGGCCCCGAGCTGACCATCACGGCCGACGTACACCCCTGGTACGTACGGGCGGAACCGGCCGCGCTGGAACGCGCGGTCGTCAACATCCTCGACAACGCGGTGAAGTTCAGCCCGGAGTCCGGCACCGTCGACGTACGCCTCGCCGACGGCGTCCTCACCGTCCGCGACCACGGGCCCGGCATCCCCGCCGAAGAACTCCCCCACGTCTTCGACCGCTTCTGGCGCTCACCGAGCGCACGCGCCCTGCCCGGCTCGGGCCTCGGCCTGTCGATCGTGGCCCGGACGGTGCAGCAGGCGGGGGGCGCCGTGAGCCTGACTCCGGCCGAGAACGGTGGCGGCGGAACAGTGGCGACCGTACGGCTGCCGGGGGCGCCGGTACCGCCGCCGGAGACGGGGGCGGCCGGCGGGGGTCAGTGGTAGCCGAGCATGCCGGGGGAGTCGATGCCGACGGTCACGACGCCGGGCGGGTATGCGTCCTCGCGGTCCGTGAGGAGGATGGACATGCCCGTGAACTCGGGGCGTGGCAGCGCGCAGTACAAGGCGTGACAGGTGTCCGCGCCTCCGTACCCGTCGCGGATCATGGTCCCGACGGTGACCGACCCGGCCGTGTCCAGGTCGTCGACGACCACCGACGAGAAGGCCAGTACCCGTCCGCCCGCCCCCGCTTCCTCCGACTCCGCCTGCACGAGGCAGAGGGCGGGAATGCGGAGCAGATCGCCTGGCGTACGAGCCATGTTTCCGGCGAGCAGGTTCAGCGTCTTGTGGCCGTCCGCGAGGGCACGGGTCGCGCCGGTGTCCAGAATGATCACACGGCGGCGCCTCGGGCCATGCGGACCTTCTCGGCGGCGATCCGGTAGATGTTCCCGAGCACGTCGGGCGCCCGGTCGAATTCCTCGTCGCTGATCGCTACGCCGACGACGTCACGGACGACCTGCCGATCGGCCGCCACCCGCTCCGCGATCTGCTCCGCCGTCGGCTGCTCCGAGGCCAACTGCTCGACGAGCTGGCCGAGGGTCATGCCTCGCTCCTTGGCAACCTGCGCGAGGTGGTCACGGGCCTGGCGTGACACCTGAATGGTCGTGTTCTCTGCCATGACCCCACCATAGTCGCGCCACAGCCAGGAGGCCGCCGTCCGTCGCTTCCTTGACCCGAAGGTGCCTACGACCGCTCGCCCCGAGCGGCTACGCCTTCAGCCTGGCCACGAACGCCCCCCACGACATCGCCCCGAAGACCAGCACCCGCCCGTCCGGCACCTTGCTGTCGCGCACGGGGACGAGGCCGGGGTGACCGTCGGCGACCTCGACGCAGTTGTTGGCTCCCCCGTCGCTGTAGCTCGACTTGCGCCAAGCGGGGCTGTTGAGGTCCGGGGTGTGCTTCATGATCGGTGCTCCTCCAGTACGTCCCTGATGAACGTCAGCGAGTCCGACGGGGACAGCGCCAGATCCCGGAGCCGATCGTAGGACAAACGGTGGTGCAGGACATCGTCCGGATCATCCATCAGCAGACCGCTGCTGCCACCTTCCACGTAGGCCACGGACTTTCCGTCCTTCTGCCACAGCAGCGTCAGCGATCCCTTGCCCATGAGGTGATGGATACCTGCCGAGAACGGCAGCACTTGGAGGACGATGTTGGGTTCCCGCGCTGCCGCTTCCAAGTGCATCAACTGCCCCTCCCAGGTCGCCGCATCGGCCGAGGGACGGCGAATGGCGAGTTCGTCGATGACGAAACGAACGCTGGGCGCTGGGTTCTTGCGAAGCAGAAGCTGGCGTCCCAGGCGAGCGGCAACCTGTTCCTCGACCGCATCCCGCTCCTGATCCGTTGTCTGAGGCCCGGACAACACCTCCCGGGCGAAGCCCTCGGTCTGCAACAGCCCCGGGACGTTGGGCGTATAGACGTGGACGACTCGCGCCAACGCCTCCAGCCGCATGTACTCCTTGTACTTGTCCTTGAAGGCGTCGATCCGCGCCACCTTCCACAGGCTGACCAGCAGGTCACCGGCCCCGTAGTAGCCGTCGAGGTCTTCCATGACCGTCACCTTGGACAGCCGCTCGCCCGACTCCAGGCGGCTCAAGTAGCTCTTGTCGTAACCGGACTCGTCGGCCAACTGCCCCAGCGACTTGCCCTCCTTCTCCCGCAGGAAGCGCAGCGTCCGTCCCAGTACCGCGCGTCCCGACTCGCCCTGACCGTCAACGCGTTCGGCCACGTCATCCCTCCCTGTTGCCCGGGGGCGCGGGCAACGCCGACCCCCTTCCGCAGCGTACGCGCGGTCAGTGACGATCGAGGCACGAAACGTAATCGCCACTGGTCGTTGGTATCGAAGGGACAAGCCATGCCCACTCCTCCGCTCCGTCTCCTCCCCTGGACCACCCCCGAAGGCAAGCCCTGCTACCTGAGTACCGACAGCGGGCAGAGCCGGCTTTCACGGCTCGCCGATGACGTCGAGGCGGCCCAGGTGGACTCGGGGGAGGAGGTGCTCGCGGGGGCCAGGGCCGTGCTTGCCGACCGGAAGGCCGGGGAGCGGGCGGTGCGGTTCGCGTTGGTCAGGGCGACGGAGGCGCTCGCGGATCTGCTCCGCATCGCGGTCAGCCGGGGCGAACGGGTCACCGACGGTGGCAGTCAATTGCGGTGACACCTACCGGCCAACTATTCGCGCCGCGCCCATATGAGCGCGGCGCGAACATCACATGCCGATGTGTACTCGCTTCGGCAGGGTCGGCTACCGCACGACCGTGATGCGGTCGGCAGCCGGCGGGGTGATCGGGGCGGTCGCCGACGAGTTGGCCGTCAGGTACTGCTCCAGCGCCGTCAGGTCGTCCGTGCCGACCAGTTCGTTCGCGCCCTCGCCCAGCGTGGGGAAGCCGTCGCCGCCGCCCGCGAGGAAGCTGTTGGACGCGACGCGGTAGGTGGCGTTCTCGTCGATCGGCGAGCCGTTGAGGCGGATGGAGTCCGTGACCACGCGGTCCGCACCGGTCTTGGTCAGGTCCAGGGTGTAGGTGAGGCCGGACGAGACCTGGAGGATCTTCGGGGCCGCCTCGTTCGGGCCGCTCACCTGCTCCTTGAGGACCTGGATCAGCTGGGCACCCGTGTAGTCCTTGAGGTTCACCGTGTTGGCGAAGGGCTGGACGGTGAAGCCCTCGGCGTACGTCACCACACCGTCGCCCTCGGCGCCCGTGGCGGCGTAGGTCAGCGGGGCTCGGATGCCGCCGGGGTTCATCAGGGCCAGGTCGGTTTCCGGGTCCTGCGTCCTGCCGTAGGCCAGTTGCGCGTCGGCGATCAGGTCGCCGAGCGGGGACTCGGTGCCGTCCCGGTTGATGTCGCCGGAGATGTAGCCGATGGGGCGGTTGCCGATCGGGGCGGCGAGGGTGCTCCACCTGTCGATCAGGCGGGTCATGTCCGGTGCCTTCGGGACGTCCCGCGTGACGACGTGGTTCGCCGACTTCACGGCCGTACGGGCGATGTCCCCCGTCGCGCGGTCGTAGGTCAGCGTCGTGTCCGTGTACAGGCGGCCGAAGGACGCGGCCGACGTGACCATGCGGGGCTTGCCCGCCGGGTCGGGGATCGTGCAGACGTACGCCGCGTGGGTGTGGCCGGTGACCAGCGCGTCCACCTTGGGCGTGACGTTCTTGGCGATGTCGGCGATCGGTCCGGAGATGCCGTCGCCGGCGCCCGGGGAGTCGCAGTCGTAGTTGTAGGCGGACGAGGCCGGGAAGCCGCCCTCGTGGACCAGGGCGACGATCGACTTCACGCCCTGGCGCTGGAGCACCTTGGCGTACTTGTTGATCGTCTCGACCTCGTCCTTGAAGGAGAGGCCCTTCACGCCCTCCGCCGAGACGATGTCCGGGGTGCCCTCCAGGGTCACGCCGATGAAGCCGACCTTGACGCCCCTCTGCTTCCACACCCAGTAGGGCTTCAGGATGGGCTTGCCGGACTTCTCGTCGAGGACGTTCGCCGCCAGGTACGGGAAGTCGGCGCCCTTGAACTCCTTGTCCGTGTAGCAGCCCTCGGTGGGGTGGCAGCCGCCGTTCTGGAGGCGGCCGAGTTCGGTCGCGCCCTCGTCGAACTCGTGGTTGCCGACGCTCGTCACGTCCAGGTCGAGCTTGTTGAGCGCCTCGATGGTCGGCTCGTCGTGGAAGAGGCCGGAGAGAAGGGGGGACGCGCCGACCATGTCGCCGCCCGCGGCGGTGATGGAGTAGCGGTTGCCCTCGCGGGCCTCACGGAGATGCGTGGCGAGGTACTCGACGCCGCCCGCGTCGACCGTCTTCGTCGTGCCGTCCGGCTGGAGCTCGGTGACCCGGCCGGAGGAACCGGCCGGGGGCTCCAGGTTGCCGTGCAGGTCGTTGAAGGAGAGGAGCTGGACGTCCTGGTAGCGACCGTGACCATGGCCATGGTCGCGACCGTGACCGCCGTTGCCCCGGTGGTTCTCGCCCGCGGTCGCCGACGCCGGGAGCGCCGCGGCGGCGAGCGCGCCGGCGGTGACGACCGTGGCGGCTGCGGCGAGGAGACGGTTCGTACGGCGTCTGCGGCGCGGTTGGTGCGACTGTGCTGTGGCTGGCATGCGCCCCCCTGTGGGTGTGCGTGAAGCGAGCCGCTGAGGAGACGGCTCGTCGGCGCAGCAGCCTAGGGTCAACGCGCGTAGCGCGACAGGGGGTGACGGGTTACATCCTGGTGTACCTCCTCCGCCGGCCAACTCCCCCGACTGCCGCCGCTTTGCCGCACCCGCCCCTTACCCTCGTACGCATGACCAGCGACGACACCGTGCAGCCCGGCCGCCCCCGCTCGATCGAGACCCTCGCCGAACTCACCCCGGAGCAGACCGACGCCGTCCTCGCCCTGCTCACCGAGGCCGCCCGCAACGACGGACAGCAGGCCGTGTCCGAGCAGGGACGGCTGCAACTGCGCGGCCCCGCACGGGAGGGCATCGCGCACCTGCTGCTCACCGTGAACGGCGGCGAACTCGTCGGCTACGCCCAGCTGGAGGGCACCGACCCGATCGAGCCTCCGGCCGCCGAACTGGTCGTCCACCCCTCGCACCGGGGGCAGGGGCACGGGCGGGCGCTGGGTTCCGCGCTGCTCGCCGCCTCCGGCAAGCGGCTGCGGATCTGGGCGCACGGCGGCCACTCCGCCGCCCGGCATCTCGCGCAGGTGCTCGGGCTGACCCTGTTCCGCGAACTGCGCCAGATGCGGCGCCCGTTGGCCGACCTGGAGTTGCCGGACCCGCGTCTGCCGGAGGGCGTGACCGTCCGCACCTTCGTGCCGGGTCAGGACGACGCGGCGTGGCTCGCGGTGAACGCCGCCGCCTTCGCCCACCACCCGGAGCAGGGCTCCCTCACCCAGCGGGACCTCGACGACCGCGAGGCCGAGGCATGGTTCGACCCGGCGGGGTTCTTCCTGGCCGAGCGGGACGGTGAGCTGATCGGCTTCCACTGGACCAAGGTGCACGCCGAGGAGCGGCTCGGTGAGGTGTACGTCCTCGGCATCCGCCCCGACGTCCAGGGCGGCGGCCTGGGCAAGGCCCTGACCACCATCGGTCTGCGGCACCTGGCGGAACAGGGACTGCCCACGGCGATGCTGTACGTCGACGCCGACAACAAGGCGGCGGTGTCCGTCTACGAGCGCCTGGGCTTCGTCACCCACGAGACGGACCTGATGTACCGCACGGAGACCTGAGTTCCGGTCCTGGGGCCTGTCGTTGCGGGGCCGGTCGTCCTGAGGCCTGCCATCCTGAGGCCTGCCGTCCTGGGTCCTGTCGTTCGGATCACGCCGGCGTCGCGGGGCGACACCCCCTAGGCCCAATGCCGTTCGGTTAGGGGTTCGATCGGCAGTGCAACTTGCGGCGTTTCGGCTGGTGATATGGGTGCAGCCCTTGTAGTGGTTCTCGGGTCCGC
>NZ_JBHJRX010000047.1:0-60829 GCF_042268605.1 Streptomyces sp. NPDC056296
TCCGGCGTGGCCCACCACATGGCCGGCGACGAGAAGGACGCCATCGAGTACGTCAAGCAGCTGCTGTCGTACCTGCCGTCCAACAACCTCTCCGACCCGCCCGCCTTCCCCGAGGAGGCGGACCTGGAGGTCACGGACGAGGACCGCGAGCTGGACGTGATCGTCCCGGACTCGGCGAACCAGCCGTACGACATGCACACCGTCATCGAGCACGCCCTCGACGACGCCGAGTTCTTCGAGACGCAGCCGCTGTTCGCGCCGAACATCCTCACCGGCTTCGGCCGCGTCGAGGGCCGCCCGGTCGGCATCGTCGCCAACCAGCCTATGCAGTTCGCCGGCTGCCTGGACATCACCGCGTCCGAGAAGGCCGCCCGCTTCGTGCGCACCTGCGACGCCTTCAACGTCCCCGTCATCACCTTCGTGGACGTCCCCGGCTTCCTGCCCGGCGTCGACCAGGAGCACGACGGCATCATCCGCCGCGGCGCCAAGCTGATCTTCGCCTACGCCGAGGCCACCGTCCCCCTGATCACGGTCATCACCCGCAAGGCCTTCGGCGGCGCCTACGACGTCATGGGCTCCAAGCACCTGGGCGCCGACCTGAACCTCGCCTGGCCCACCGCCCAGATCGCCGTCATGGGCGCCCAGGGCGCGGTCAACATCCTGCACCGCCGCACCATCACCGAAGCCGGTGACGACGCCGAGGCCACCCGGGCCCGCCTGATCCAGGAGTACGAGGACGCCCTCCTCAACCCCTACACGGCGGCCGAGCGCGGCTACGTCGACGCGGTGATCATGCCGTCCGACACCCGCCGCCACATCGTCCGCGGCCTGCGTCAGCTGCGTACGAAGCGGGAATCCCTCCCCCGAAGAAGCACGGCAACATCCCCCTGTAAGGAGCCGCTGTGATCAAGGTCGTACGGGGCAACCCCACCCCGGAGGAGCTGGCCGCCGCCCTGGCGGTGGTCCGCGCCCGCGCCGCGACGGCAGCCGCCGAGCCGTCCGGCGCCGAGCCCCCGCGCGCCGCGTGGTCCGACCCGTCCCGCATCGCGTCCCACCGGCTCCCTCATCCGGGCCCGGCGTCCTGGGGCCGCACTTACTGGCCGGCCTGAGCGCAGCCAACCCAGGGGCGCGGGGAACCGCGCACAGCACCGCAACCCCGCGCCCCCAAATAAGTACCCGTACTCAAGCGCCGCCCCCAGCCAAGCCCCACGCTAGTGGCATGCTGTGGTCCGACCCCGAGAACGAGCCGCCCGAGGAACTGCGCGACATGCAGGACATGCTGCGGCGGCTCAGCGTTTTCCTGGCGCTGGCCATGGTTCTCGCGATGATCGTGATCGGCCTGGGGTGAACCGCCCCGTCCGGGTGACTAACCTGATCCCATGACTGCTCAGCGCCGCAGGCGACTCGTCCTCGCCTCCCAGTCCCCGGCCCGGCTCGGCCTGCTCCGCCAGGCCGGGCTCGCCCCCGAGGTGCTCGTGAGCGGCGTCGACGAGGACGCCGTCACGGCGCCCACCCCCGCCGAGCTGGCCCTCGCCCTCGCCGAGGCCAAGGCCTCCGTCGTGGCCGCGAAGCCCGAGGTGCACGGCGCCCTGGTGATCGGCTGCGACTCGGTGCTCGACCTGGACGGCCAGGCGCTCGGCAAGCCGGCGGACGCCGAGGAGGCCACCGCCCGCTGGAAGGCGATGCGCGGCCGGGCGGGCACGCTGCAGACCGGCCACTGCGTCTGGGACACCGCCTCCGGCCGCCACGTCTCGGCCACCGCCTCCACCGTCGTCCGCTTCGGCGAGCCGACCGACGAGGAGGTCGCGGCCTACGTGGCCTCCGGCGAGCCCCTCTACGTCGCCGGGGCGTTCACCCTGGACGGCCGCTCGGCCCCGTTCATCGACGGCATCGAGGGCGACCACGGGAACGTGATCGGCATCAGCCTGCCCCTCGTACGCCGACTGCTCGCCGAACTCGGGGTCGGGATCACGGAGTTGTGGGCGCCGGCGGAGGGCTGACGGGGGAGCCGTCGCCACCCTTGCCGTCCTCGGGCCGCTGCCCGGCCGCGGGTTCCTCGCGAGCGTCGTAGGTCATCAGCAGCAGCACGATGAGGGCGAGGGTGAGGATCATGAACAGGAAGGCGTGCCAGCCGACCAGCCCCCAGGTGAAGGCACCCAGCACCCCGTGCACCACGGCCGCGCTGATCAGCAGGACCCGGCCGAGGCCGGCGGGCGCCCGGTCGCGCAACGCCACGAGCAGGGCCACCAGCCCGCACAGCGCGAAGTAGAGCCCGAAGACGACACCGCCGATCTTCGAGGACACGGACATCATGTCCGGGTCGAGACCGGCCAGGGACATGTCCTGCCGGTCGACGACGATCCCGAGGAACCAGTTCAGCGCCGCGACGCCGACCGCCTCCACGAAGAGCACGACCGCCACGATCCACGCCACCGGCCTGCGCACTGACACCGGTCCCCACCCACTTTCGACCGCTGCCCGCACAGGACAGCTGTTACCCCAAGTACGTTCGAGACACCCGGAACGTTACTAACGGGTAAACCTCGCGACAAGAGGTCTGCCGCGAGCAAAGAATCATTGGGCCATTCGTAGGGACTCCACAAAGAAACGGAGTGGCCCGCAGCACCCTCTTACAGAGACCTTGCCCACATCGGAAAGCTAGGGTTTCCCCGAGTAGTCCTGCGTATCGCGGTACGACAAGGACTTTCGCGGGTCGAGCGAGCCTCGAATCACGCTCCGTGTGGGCAAGCTCACCATTGGGGACGGGTCGAAGTGCCGTGTCGGCAGTCCCTAAACTCGGCTTGTTTCAAGGAGGGAGCCTCAATCGTGCGCAAGGTGCTCATCGCCAATCGTGGCGAAATCGCTGTCCGTGTGGCCCGGGCCTGCCGGGACGCGGGGATCGCGAGCGTGGCCGTCTACGCGGACCCGGACCGGGACGCTCTGCATGTCCGCGCCGCTGATGAGGCGTTCGCCCTGGGTGGTGACACCCCCGGCACCAGTTACCTGGACATCGCCAAGGTCCTCAGGGCCGCGCGTGAGTCGGGCGCGGACGCCATCCACCCCGGCTACGGATTCCTTTCCGAGAACGCCGAGTTCGCCCAGGCGGTCCTGGACGCGGGCCTGATCTGGATCGGCCCGCCCCCGCACGCCATCCGTGACCTGGGCGACAAGGTCGCCGCCCGCCACATCGCCCAGCGGGCCGGCGCCCCGCTGGTCGCCGGCACCCCCGACCCGGTCTCCGGCGCGGAGGAGGTCGTGGCCTTCGCCAAGGAGCACGGCCTGCCCATCGCGATCAAGGCGGCCTTCGGCGGCGGCGGCCGCGGCCTCAAGGTCGCCCGCACCCTGGAAGAGGTCCCCGAACTCTACGACTCCGCCGTGCGTGAGGCGGTGGCCGCGTTCGGCCGCGGGGAGTGCTTCGTCGAGCGCTACCTCGACAAGCCCCGCCACGTGGAGACCCAGTGCCTGGCCGACACCCACGGCAACGTGGTCGTCGTCTCCACCCGCGACTGCTCCCTCCAGCGCCGCCACCAGAAACTGGTGGAGGAGGCGCCGGCCCCGTTCCTGTCCCAGGCGCAGGTCGACGAGCTGTACGCGGCCTCCAAGGCGATCCTGAAGGAGGCCGGCTACGTCGGCGCCGGCACGGTGGAGTTCCTCGTCGGCACCGACGGCACGATCTCCTTCCTGGAGGTCAACACCCGCCTCCAGGTCGAACACCCGGTCACCGAGGAGGTGGCCGGCATCGACCTGGTCCGGGAGATGTTCCGCATCGCCGACGGTGAAGAACTCGGCTACGGCGACCCGGTCCTGCGCGGCCACTCCTTCGAGTTCCGTATCAACGGCGAGGACCCCGGCCGGGGCTTCCTCCCCGCCCCCGGCACCGTCACCCTCTTCGACCCCCCGGCCGGCCCGGGCGTGCGCCTGGACGCCGGCGTCGAGTCCGGGTCGGTCATCGGCCCGGCGTGGGACTCACTGCTGGCGAAGCTGATCGTGACCGGCCGTACCCGCGCCGAGGCCCTCCAGCGTGCCTCCCGCGCGCTGGAGGAGTTCACCGTGGAGGGCATGGCCACCGCGATCCCCTTCCACCGGACGGTGGTCCAGGACCCGGCCTTCGCGCCGGAACTGACCGGCTCCACCGACCCGTTCACGGTCCACACCCGGTGGATCGAGACGGAGTTCGTCAACGAGATCAAGCCCTTCGCCGCCCCCGCGGACACCGAGGCGGACGACGAGATCGGCCGGGAGACGGTCGTCGTCGAGGTCGGCGGCAAGCGCCTGGAGGTCTCCCTCCCCTCCAGCCTCGGCATGAGCCTGGCCCGCACCGGTCTCGCGGCCGGCGCCAAGCCCAAGCGCCGCGCGGCGAAGAAGTCCGGGCCCGCCGCGTCCGGTGACACCCTCGCCTCCCCGATGCAGGGCACCATCGTGAAGATCGCGGTGGAGGAAGGCCAGGAGGTCCAGGAAGGCGACCTGATCGTCGTCCTGGAGGCCATGAAGATGGAACAGCCCCTCAACGCCCACAAGTCCGGCACCGTCAAGGGCCTGGGCGCCGAAGTCGGCGCCTCCGTCACCTCCGGCGCCGCCATCTGCGACATCAAGGACTGAGCGAGCGCACGCGACGTCCGGGGCGCCCGGTGGACCACGACGGTCCGCCGGGCGCCCCGCCGTTGGTGCCGGGGACGCGACGGACCGTGCGGTGGCTCAGCGTCGGCGCAGATCCGCGACGCGTGCCCGTTCCGTCCCGGCGTTCTGCTCACCCAGGGCCGTGGCCGACCGCAGGCCCGCCGCCGCGCCCGGGACCTGACGGCGCGGCCCCGGAAGCGGCACGTCCCGACGCTGCTGACGCGCCGGGACGGCATCATTTCCGGAGGCCCCTGAGGCCCCCGGGCCCCCTGATCCGGTCGTCGTCGCACCCCCCGACGCGCCGGTCACGGCGATCTGCACGCCCTGGTCGGCCAGGGCCTGGAGCTCGGTGGCGGCACGGTCGTCGTGTGCGGGCGGCTCGTCCGTGACCAGGCGGGTGATGACGTCCGTGGGCACGGTCTGGAACATGGTGTCCGTGCCCAGCTTGGAGTGGTCGGCGAGGACGACGACCTCGGCGGCGGCCTGCACCAGCGCGCGGTCGACGGACGCCGACAGCATGTTGGACGTGGACAGGCCCCGCTCCGCCGTCAGCCCGCTCCCGGACAGGAAGGCCTTGGAGACGCGCAGCCCTTGCAGGGACTGTTCGGCACCGGAGCCGACGAGGGCGTAGTTGGACCCCCGGAGGGTGCCACCGGTCATCACGACCTCGACCCGGTTGGCGTGGGCGAGGGCCTGGGCAACCAGCAGCGAGTTGGTGACGACGGTCAGCCCGGGCACCCGCGCGAGCCGGCGCGCCAGCTCCTGCGTCGTGGTACCCGCCCCGACCACGATGGCCTCGCCCTCTTCGACGAAGCCCGCGGCGAGGTCGGCGATGGCCGTCTTCTCGGCGGTCGCGAGATGGGACTTCTGCGGAAAGCCGGACTCTCGCGTGAACCCGCCCGGCAATACCGCACCGCCGTGCCGGCGGTCGAGGAGTCCTTCTGCCTCCAGTGCGCGCACGTCCCGCCGTACGGTCACTTCGGAGGTCTGGACGACGCGGGCGAGCTCACGGAGCGACACGGCCCCGTTCGCTCGCACCATTTCGAGGATCAATTGGCGACGTTCTGCAGCGAACACGAAACTGACAGTAACCCCAACGACCGTCTGCTTTCAGCAGTATGCGCCGAATAACAGAAGTTGTTCGCACGCCAGAGCCGGAAGTGGTATACGGGCCTACCCAGTCCGCCTATGCCGCCCGCAAGCTCCGCAACTCCCCGTGACCAGCGGGGAGTCGATTCCAGCCGCAGACAAGAGCGGAGCGCTAGCCCTCTCCGCCGGCCTTCCGCGTGTGCAACTGCCGCGCCACCTCCGCGATCGACCCCGAAAGGGAGGGATACACGGTGAAGGCGTTCGCGATCTGTTCGACCGTCAGGTTGTTGTCGACCGCGATCGAGATGGGATGGATGAGCTCCGAGGCGCGCGGCGCCACGACCACACCACCCACGACGATCTCGGTACCCGGCCGGCAGAAGATCTTGACGAACCCGTCCCGGATGCCCTGCATCTTGGCGCGCGGGTTCCGCAGCAGCGGCAGCTTCACCACGCGGGCGTCGATCTTGCCGGCGTCGACGTCGGCCTGTGAGTACCCGACGGTGGCGATCTCGGGGTCGGTGAAGACGTTGGACGAGACGGTCTTCAGGTTCAGCGGGGTGACCGCGTCCCCGAGGAAGTGGTACATGGCGATGCGCCCCTGCATGGCGGCGACCGAGGCGAGCGCGAAGATACCGGTCACGTCACCGGCGGCGTACACGCCGGGCGCGGAGGTCCGTGAGACCCGGTCGGTCCGGATGTGCCCGGAGTCCTTGAGCTTGACCCCGGCCTCCTCCAGCCCCATCCCGTCGGTGTTGGGGATGGCGCCCACGGCCACCAGACAGTGCGAGCCGGTGATGACGCGTCCGTCGGCGAGCGTCACCTCCACCCGGTCCCCGACACGCTTGGCGGACTGGGCCCGCGACCGCGACATGACGTTCATGCCGCGCCGCCGGAAGACGTCCTCCAGCACGGCGGCGGCGTCCGGGTCCTCGCCGGGCAGCACCCGGTCCCGCGACGACACGAGCGTGACCCGCGACCCGAGGGCCTGGTAGGCGCCGGCGAACTCGGCACCGGTCACACCCGACCCCACCACGATGAGCTCCTCGGGCAGCTCATCCAAGTCGTACACCTGGGTCCAGTTCAGGATGCGCTCCCCGTCGGGCCGCGCGTCCGGCAGCTCCCGCGGATGCCCACCGGTCGCGATCAGCACCGCGTCCGCGGTGAGCGTCTCCTCGCTCCCGTCGGCGGCGCGCACCACGACCTTCCGTGACCCGTCGAGCGCCTGCATGCCCTCCAGCCGCCCGCGCCCGCGCATGACCCGCGCACCTGCACGCGTCACGGAGGCGGTGATGTCGTGCGACTGCGCCAGCGCGAGCCGCTTCACACGCCGATTGACCTTCCCCAGGTCCACGCCGACCACCCGGGCGGCCTGCTCCATGGGCGGGGTGTCGTCGGCGACGATGATCCCCAGCTCTTCGTAAGACGAATCGAAGGTGGTCATCACCTCGGCCGTGGCGATGAGGGTCTTGGACGGCACGCAGTCGGTCAGCACCGACGCCCCGCCCAGACCGTCGCAGTCGACGACGGTCACCTCCGCGCCGAGCTGTGCGGCCACCAGCGCCGCTTCGTATCCGCCGGGTCCGCCGCCAATGATCACGATCCGAGTCACGTACTCCATTGTCCCGCACCCTTCAATCTGGGGCCGCCCGGGGGCACGTCTGTTACAAGAGCGACTCCCGGGAGCCCTGCCGTACCCTCTCCCCCATGTCGCTCTACGCCGCTTACGCCGGCAACCTCGACGCGCGGTTGATGACCCGCCGCGCACCGCACTCGCCGCTGCGCGCCACCGGCTGGCTGAACGGGTGGCGGCTGACCTTCGGGGGCGAGCACATGGGCTGGGAGGGCGCGCTCGCGACCCTCGTCGAGGACCCGATCTCCCAGGTCTTCGTGGCCCTGTACGACATCGCCCCGATGGACGAGGACTCGCTCGACCGCTGGGAGGGCGTGGGTCTGGACATATACCGCCGCACCCGCGTCCGCGTCCACACCCTGGAGGGCGAGGAGAACGCCTGGACGTACGTCCTGAACGCCTACGAGGGCGGCCTGCCCTCCGCCCGCTACCTGGGCGAGGTGGCGGACGCCGCGGAATCGGCCGGCGCGCCGCACGACTACGTCATGGAACTACGCAAGCGCCCCTGCTGAGCCACAAGCCACAGCCCCTCGTCAAAAACAACAAAACAACAATCGCAATCCCGTGAGCTCTGTCATCTACGCGCGTAGGCGTAAACCGGCTACCCTCTTCGGCGTGAACGCATCTCTTCTTCCGGACGACATCCAGGGCGACCCCTACGCCGCCGCCGACGCCGCCGCGGCCCGCCTGCGCGAACTCACCGGCGCCGAGTCCCACGACGTAGCCCTCGTGATGGGCTCCGGCTGGGCACCGGCCGTGGACGCCCTGGGCGCCCCCGAGACCGATCTCCAGGTCACCGACCTGCCGGGCTTCCCCAAGCCCGCAGTGGAGGGACACGGCGGCAAGGTCCGCTCGTACTCCATCGGCGACAAGCGCGCGCTGGTCTTCCTGGGCCGCACCCACTACTACGAGGGTCACGGCGTGGCCGCCGTCTCCCACGGCGTCCGCACGGCCGTCGCCGCCGGCGCCAAGACGATCATCCTGACCAACGGCTGCGGTGGCCTGCGCGAGGGCATGCGCCCCGGCCAGCCGGTGCTGATCAGCGACCACATCAACCTCACAGCCACCTCCCCCATCGTCGGCGCCAACTTCGTCGACCTCACCGACCTCTACTCCCCCCGCCTGCGCGCCCTGTGCAAGGAGGTCGACCCCACGCTGGAGGAGGGCGTCTACGCCCAGTTCCCCGGCCCGCACTACGAGACGCCGGCCGAGATCCGCATGGCCCGCGTCATCGGGGCCGACCTGGTGGGCATGTCGACGGTCCTGGAGGCGATCGCCGCCCGCGAGGCCGGCGCGGAGGTCCTGGGCATCTCCCTGGTGACCAACCTCGCGGCGGGCATGACGGGCGAACCCCTCAACCACGAGGAGGTCCTGCAGGCAGGCCGCGACTCCGCCGCGCGGATGGGTTCGCTGCTGACGCAGGTGCTGGGGCGGCTGTAGCCCGGGGCGCCGGGTGGGGGCGGCGCTCCTTCGGCACCCGGCGTGAGTGCGGGCCGGGGGTGGGTCGCGCGGCCCGGCGCTGCGGGGTGCCGCTGCGCCCACCCGTGCCGCCCCAGCGGCACGACTGCCCGCAGCTGCGCGGGGCGGGGCGGGGCGGGAAGCCGCGAACGGCGAGAAGGGACGTGTCGGGGGGTGTCCGCCCGCAGCGGTTGGCGCGTCAACGGACAGCACTTCCGTGGCCAACCGATTCCGCGCCGTTCCGAGGACGGACACCCCCCGGCGCGGCCCGACCCACCCCACCACCGCACGCGCTACCCGCACCCCCACCCACCCCGCACAGGCCGCCGCAGGCACCCCGCACGACCACACACGAGAGGCTGACCGACGTGCACGACGACCTCCTCGCACGGGCCAGGGCATGGCTGGCCGAGGACCCCGACCCGGACACCCGCGCCGAGCTCGCCAAGCTCATCGACGCCGAGGACCACGCCGAGCTCACCGCACGCTTCTCCGGCACCCTCCAGTTCGGCACCGCCGGCCTGCGCGGCGAACTCGGCGCCGGTCCCATGCGCATGAACCGCGCCGTCGTCATCCGCGCCGCCGCCGGCCTCGCCGGGTACCTGAAGAAGCAGGGCCATACCGACGGCCTCGTCGTCATCGGCTACGACGCCCGCCACAAGTCGCAGGACTTCGCCCGCGACACCGCCGCCGTCATGACCGGCGCCGGCCTCAGGGCGGCCGTCCTCCCCCGCCCCCTCCCCACCCCCGTCCTCGCCTTCGCCATACGGCACCTCGGCGCCGTCGCCGGCGTGGAGGTCACCGCCAGCCACAACCCGCCCCGCGACAACGGCTACAAGGTCTACCTCGGCGACGGCTCCCAGATCGTGCCCCCCGCCGACGCCGAGATCGCAGCGGAGATCGACGCCGTACGCACCCTGGACGACGTCCCCCGCCCCGAAACCGGCTGGCAGACCCTCGACGACACCGTCCTCGACGCCTACCTCGCCCGCACGGACGCGGTCCTCTCCGAGGGCTCCCCCCGCACCGCCCGCACCGTGTACACGGCGATGCACGGCGTCGGCAAGGACCCCCTCCTCGCCGCCTTCGCCCGCGCCGGCTTCCCGGAGCCCGCCCTCGTCACCGAGCAGGCCGACCCCGACCCGGACTTCCCCACCGTCGCCTTCCCCAACCCGGAAGAGCCCGGCGCGATGGACCTCGCCTTCGCGAAGGCCCGCGAGACCGACCCCGACCTGATCATCGCCAACGACCCGGACGCCGACCGCCTCGCCGTCGCCGTACAGGACGGCACCGACTGGCGCATGCTCCGCGGCGACGAGGTCGGCGCCCTCCTCGCCGCCCACCTGGTCACCCGCGGAGCGCACGGCACGTTCGCGGAGTCGATCGTCTCCTCCTCCCTCCTCGGCCGCATCGCCGAGAAGGCGCATCTCCCGTTCGAGGAGACCCTCACCGGCTTCAAGTGGATCGCCCGCGTCGAGGGCCTGCGCTACGGCTACGAGGAGGCCCTCGGCTACTGCGTCGACCCCGAGGGCGTACGCGACAAGGACGGCATCACCGCGGCCCTCCTGATCACGGAACTGGCCTCGTCCCTCAAGGAGGAGGGCCGCACCCTCCTCGACCTCCTCGACGACATCGCGGTCGAGCACGGCCTGCACGCCACCGACCAGCTCTCGGTCCGCGTCGAGGACCTCTCCCTCATCGCCGCCGCGATGCACCGCCTGCGCGAACAGCCCCCCACCCGCCTCGCGGGCCTCGCCGTCACGAAGGCCGAGGACCTCACCCGGGGCACGGACACGCTGCCGCCCACGGACGGCCTGCGCTACACCCTCGACGGCGCCCGGGTGATCGTCCGCCCGAGCGGTACGGAGCCCAAGCTGAAGTGCTACCTGGAGGTGGTCGTCCCGGTCACGGCACACGTCGACCTTCCCGAGGCCCGCGCGAAGGCGACGGACCTGTTGACGGCCCTCAAGCGGGACCTGTCGACGGCAGCGGGCATCTGAGGCAAGGCCGACCACCCGAACCCGAGGCCGACCGAACCCGACGCTGCCCACCCGAACCCGATGGGGTGCCCCCACCCGGAGGCACCCCATCGGGTGATTTCCCCCTGCCCGTTGACCCGCCGTCCCCTCCCGAAGCGGCCCCCCGGGCAACGGTGGACCGGAAAACGCACCGCCGGTACACGCAAGCACCGCCGGTACGCGCACCGCCGAGCCACCAGGGAGCCGCCGCCGTGTCCTCGACCGCCCCCAAGACCACCCCCAGCGGACACATCCCCGGCACCCGGCGCCCCCGGCCCCCCGCGACCACCACCCCACCCCCGCAGAGCAACGCCCGCGCCCACGCCCGGCGCGTCCTGCGCGCCGCACGCCGTGCCGCACGCCACGCCGCCCCCGCCCTCGGCGCCTATCTCGCCGTACGCCTCACGGGTCTGCTCGTGCTCGTGATCTGGGCCCCCCGCCGGCACCAGGACCTCTGGGTGAACCTCGCCGCGCAGTGGGACTCCGACTGGTACCTCGCCATCGCCGACCACGGCTACGACGACGAGCTCGGCACCGCGCACAACACCAACAACCTGGCCTTCTTCCCGCTCTACCCGGTGCTGGTGAAGGCCGTGGCGGTGCTCACCCCGGGCTCACGCGCGTCGACCGGCCTCGGCCTCGCGGTCGTCGCCTCGCTCCTCGCGGCGTGGGGCATCTTCGCGGTCGGCGACCACCTGCACGGCCGCCGCGCCGGCGTGCTCCTCACCACGCTGTGGGCGGCGTTCCCGGTCGGCGCGGTGCAGTGGATGGGCTACACGGAGTCGCTGTTCACGGCGTGCGCGGCCTGGTCGCTGTACGCGGTGCTCACGGGTCGCTGGCTGTGTGCGGCGGCCTTCGCCACGCTCGCCGGGCTGACCCGCCCGACCGGCGTCGCGGTGGCGGCGGCGGTCACCATGACGGCGCTGCTGCACCTGGTCCGCCACCGCGCCCTCGTCCCGCGCGTCCTCGCGGCCGCGCTCCTCGCGCCGCTCGGCTGGTGCGCGTACCTCGGCTGGGTGGGCCTGCGCCTGGGCCGCTGGGACGGCTACTTCGCCGTACAGCGGCTCTGGTACAACGAGCTGGACGGCGGCCTGCGGACGCTGCACCAGATCCGGTGGCTGCTGTGGCGCGACCCGACACCACAGCTGTTCCTGGTGATGGTGACACTCACGCTGATCGCGTCGGTGGTCCTCTTCGGCCTGTCGGCGTGGGACCGCCAGCCCGCCGCTCTGCTGGTCTTCACGGGCGTCATGCTGGCGATCGTCCTGGGCAGTGGCGGCGTGTACTTCTCCCGGGCCCGCTTCCTGCTCCCGGCCTTCCCCCTGCTCCTGCCGCTGGCCCTGCACCTGTCCCGCGCCTCCCGGCGCCACCGCGCCCTGGTGCTGACGGCGGCGGTACTGGGCTCCACGTACTGCGGGGCGTACATGCTCCTGATCTGGTCGGCCGCACCCTGACACACCCGGCGTCCGACCCCACGCACGGACCGGACTGGAACAGACCAGACGAGACCAGACCAGGACCGGAAGGGACCAGACCAGGCCAGACCAGCACCGGAAGGGACCAAACCAGACCAGACCGGACCGTCAGCCCGTCGCCAGCAGCACCGCGAGCAGCACAGCCCCCGCCGCCACCGGCGCGACGACCTCGTACGCCCAGCGCACCGTCACCTCGCCCTGCGACGTGTTGGCGGGCCCCCGCGCCTCCCGCATCTCGCGCAGTTCGTCCATGACCTTGTCGGTCTCCGCCCGCACCGGCCCGTCCGCCGCCGCGGCGGCCCCGGCACCACCCGCGCCGGCCCGCGCACCGCCCCCGCCGAGACCTCCGAGCACGCCACCGCGCCCCCGGCCGCCCCCGGAGGCCCGCCGCGCCTCCTGCCGAGCCGCCTTCTTGCGGCCACGCAGCGAGACGGGGATGGACCACAGCTGGTACTTGTCGCCGGACTCCGTGAAGACCTCGTTGGAGTAGCCGGACCGGAACGAGGCGACCTGTCCCCAGGGCAGCACGATCACGCGGAAGGGATTGCGCACCCGCAGCCGGTCGTCGTTCGCGAAGACGGCGGGCCGCACGGTGTAGGCGGCGATGAGCGGCACGAGGAACAGCAGCGCCGCGAGCGCCATCCAGGGAGTGCGGCCCTCGCCCGCGACCAGGGCGTCGATGCCGAGCCACAGGGCGAGCGCGAGCAGCAGCACGCCGCCGGCGAGGCCCGCGGGCGAGCGGTAGATCCGGTCCTTGGACACGGGTACCGACGGCTGCGGCGAGGGTGACTGGGGCTCCGGGGTCGTCATGGTGCCGATTGTGCCCGACGGCCCCGGGGACGCTCATAGGCGGTGCCGGTCCGCAGAATGAGCGCACGGGACTGTACAGCCGCTACGCGCGTAGATATGCTCGCCTGGTGACCATGCCCACCACTGCATCCGCTGTTCCCGCACACGGACTCGCCGACGTCACCGCGTCCGACAGCACGCTGCGCCGCTTCCTCCACGGGCTGCCCGGCGTCGACACGGTCGGCCTGGAGGCGCGCGCCGCCTCGCTCGGCACCCGTTCCATCAAGACCACCGCGAAGGCGTACGCCATCGACCTCGCCATCTCGATGGTCGACCTGACGACGCTGGAAGGCGCGGACACCCCGGGCAAGGTCCGGGCGCTCGGCGCGAAGGCGGTCCGCCCCGACCCGACGGACCGTACGACCCCCGCCACGGCGGCCGTCTGCGTCTACCCCGACATGGTGCCCGCCGCCAAGGAGGCCGTCGCCGGTTCCGACGTGAAGGTCGCCTCGGTCGCCACGGCCTTCCCGGCGGGCCGCGCCTCGCTCGCCGTCAAGCTGGCCGACGTGCGCGAGGCCGTGACGGCGGGCGCGGACGAGGTCGACATGGTCATCGACCGCGGGGCGTTCCTCGCGGGCGACTACATGAAGGTGTACGACGAGATCACCGCCGTACGCGAGGCCTGCGGAAAAGCGGCCCGCCTCAAGGTCATCTTCGAGACCGGCGAACTGTCGACGTACGACAACATCCGCCGCGCGAGCTGGCTCGGCATGCTGGCCGGGGCCGACTTCATCAAGACGTCCACCGGCAAGGTCGCGGTCAACGCCACGCCCGCCAACACCCTCCTCATGCTGGAGGCGGTCCGCGACTTCCGCGCGCAGACCGGCGTCCAGGTCGGCGTGAAGCCGGCCGGCGGCATCCGCACCACCAAGGACGCGATCAAGTTCCTCGTCCTGGTCAACGAGACCGCGGGCGGGGACTGGCTGGACAACCACTGGTTCCGCTTCGGCGCCTCCTCGCTCCTGAACGACCTGCTGATGCAGCGTCAGAAGCTGGCCACGGGCCGTTACAGCGGCCCCGACTACGTGACGGTGGACTGATCACCATGGCACCTGTTTTCGAGTACGCACCCGCACCCGAGTCCCGCGGGGTCGTCGACATCGCGCCCTCGTACGGCCTGTTCATCGACGGCGAGTTCACCGAAGCCGCCGACGGCAAGGTCTTCAAGACGGTCTCCCCCTCGACCGAGGAGGTCCTCTCCGAGGTCGCCGAGGCGGGCCAGGCGGACGTCGACCGCGCCGTCGCGGCCGCCCGCAAGGCGTTCGAGAAGTGGTCGGCGCTCCCCGGCTCCGAGCGCGCGAAGTACCTCTTCCGCATCGCCCGCATCATCCAGGAACGCAGCCGCGAGCTGGCCGTCCTGGAGACCCTGGACAACGGCAAGCCGATCAAGGAGACCCGCGACGCGGACCTCCCCCTGGTCGCCGCGCACTTCTTCTACTACGCGGGCTGGGCCGACAAGCTCGACCACGCGGGCTACGGAGCGAACCCGAAGCCCCTGGGCGTCGCGGGCCAGGTCATCCCCTGGAACTTCCCCCTCCTGATGCTGGCGTGGAAGATCGCCCCGGCGCTGGCGACCGGCAACACGGTCGTCCTCAAGCCCGCCGAGACGACCCCCCTCTCCGCCCTCTTCTTCGCGGACATCTGCCGTCAGGCGGGCCTGCCCAAGGGCGTCGTCAACATCATCACCGGCGCCGGCCGCGCGGGCGCCGCGCTGGTCGCCCACCCCGACGTGAACAAGGTCGCCTTCACCGGCTCCACGGCCGTCGGCAAGCAGATCGCGCGGACGGTCGCGGGCACCCGCAAGAAGCTGACGCTCGAACTGGGCGGCAAGGGCGCCAACATCGTCTTCGACGACGCCCCGATCGACCAGGCCGTCGAGGGCATCGTCAACGGCATCTTCTTCAACCAGGGCCAGGTCTGCTGCGCGGGCTCCCGGCTGCTGGTCCAGGAGTCGATCCACGACGAGCTGCTGGACTCCCTCAAGCGCAGGCTCTCCACCCTGCGCCTGGGCGACCCGCTGGACAAGAACACCGACATCGGCGCGATCAACTCCGCCGAGCAGCTGGCCCGCATCACCGCGCTGGCAGACCAGGGCGAGGCGGAGGGCGCCGAGCGCTGGTCCCCGTCCTGCGACATCCCGGACAGCGGCTACTGGTTCGCCCCGACGCTCTTCACGAACGTCACCCAGGCGCACACGGTGGCCCGCGACGAGATCTTCGGCCCCGTCCTGTCCGTCCTCACCTTCCGTACGCCCGACGAGGCGGTCGCCAAGGCCAACAACACGCCGTACGGCCTCTCCGCGGGCATCTGGACGGAGAAGGGCTCGCGCATCCTGGCGGTCGCGAACAAGCTCCGCGCGGGTGTGATCTGGTCCAACACGTTCAACAAGTTCGACCCGACGTCGCCGTTCGGCGGCTACAAGGAGTCGGGCTTCGGCCGCGAGGGCGGCCGCCACGGCCTGGAGGCGTACCTCGATGTCTGAGCGACTCAATGTGCTGAAGACCTACAAGCTGTACGTCGGCGGGAAGTTCCCGCGTTCCGAGAGCGGCCGGGTGTACGAGGTGACCGACGCAAAGGGCAAGTGGCTGGCGAACGCCCCGCTCTCCTCCCGCAAGGACGCCCGTGACGCGGTGGTCGCCGCGCGCAAGGCGTTCGGCGGCTGGTCCGGCGCGACGGCGTACAACCGCGGCCAGATCCTCTACCGGATCGCCGAGATGCTGGAGGGCCGCCGCGACCAGTACGTCGCGGAGGTCGCCGACGCCGAGGGCCTGTCGAAGTCGAAGGCGGCGGCGCAGGTCGACGCCGCGATCGACCGCTGGGTCTGGTACGCGGGCTGGACCGACAAGATCGCCCAGGTGGTCGGCGGCGGCAACCCGGTCGCGGGCCCCTTCTTCAACCTCTCCTCCCCGGAGCCGACGGGCGTGGTCGCCGTCCTCGCCCCGCAGGAGTCATCGCTCCTCGGCCTGGTCTCGGTCGTCGCCCCGGTCATCGCGACCGGCAACACGGCGGTCGTGATCGCGAGCGAGAAGTCCCCGCTGCCGGCCCTCTCACTCGGCGAGGTGCTGGCCACCTCCGACCTCCCCGGCGGCGTGGTCAACGTCCTGTCCGGCCGTACGGCCGAGATCGCCACCCCCCTCGCCTCCCACCAGGACGTCAACGCGATCGACCTCGCGGGCGCCGACGAGGTGCTGGCGAAGGAACTGGAGATCGCCGCGGCCGACAACCTCAAGCGCGTCCTGCGTCCACAGCCTGTGGACGACGTGGACTGGTCGGCGGCTCCCGGCACCGACCGCATGACGGCGTTCCTGGAGACCAAGACGGTCTGGCACCCGACGGGCGCGCTGGGCGCGTCCGGCTCGTCGTACTGAGCCGCCACGGGTACGGGCACACCCGCGCCGCACCCACGGGACGAGCCGCGTCTTCCCTCCGTCCGGGGAAGGCGCGGCTCTCGGCATGCGGTCACCGGACCGTCAGCGCACCAGCTCCGTCACCTGCCCCACCACCGGCACGGCACCCAGGGACTGCGCCTGGGCCACCGGCCCGGTCAGGGCGGTGGACGCCAGCGGCTGGAAGTCGGCGACCTTCGTGCCGACGCCGTTGTCCAGCGGGTCGACGCCGGTGCCGGCCAGCGGGTTGGGCTTGAGGTCGGCGACCGGGCCGGTGACGTAGCCGACCATGCCGGTCACCGCCTGGAGACCCGCCTGCGGATCGATGTTGCCCATCGAGGTGGGGCGGGTCTGCGCCAGGCCGGCGATCGTCTCGCCACCGTCCGCGGAGGCCGCCCCCGCTCCTGCTGCCAGGGCGGCTCCGGTGGTCGCGAGGGCGACCAGGGCGCGCTGTGCGTGCGGGGTGCGGGGGGACGCGTGTCGGGCCATCGCTGCTGCCACCTCTTGGTGTGGGTTGCTACGGACTACCGTGCTAACAGTACGGACCGTGATCAGGTCACCGCGTACGGTGACCCAGGTGTGACGCGTGCTGCAAAGTCTCCCCCGAGGGGTCGTGAGGCGGCCGTTCGATGCCTCAGACTGGTGTCCCGTGAGCTCCCATCCGCCCATACCGACGCGAGTCGTGCTGCTCTGCGGCCCTTCCGGCTCCGGCAAGTCCCTCCTCGCCGCCCACTCCGGCCTTCCGGTGCTGCGGCTCGACGACTTCTACAAGGAGGGCACCGACCCGACGCTGCCGCTGGTGCCGCAGAGCTCCGACATCGACTGGGACCACCCCGGCTCGTGGGACGCGGACACGGCCGTCGCCGCCATCGCGGAGCTGTGCCGCACCGGCCGTACGCGGGTGCCCGCCTACGACCTCGCGCTCAGTGCCCGCACCGGCGAGGAGGCGGTCGACATCGGGCGGACCCCGCTGTTCCTCGCGGAGGGCATCTTCGCCGCCGAAATCGTGGCACGCTGCCGGGAGCTGGGCGTTCTCGCCGACGCGCTGTGCCTGAGCCGGGGCCCGCTGACGACCTTCCGCCGCCGCTTCCTGCGGGACCTGCGGGAGGGCCGCAAGTCCGTGCCGTTCCTGGTGCGCCGCGGCTGGCGGCTGATGCGGCAGGAGCGGTCGGTCATCGCCCGTCAGACGGCCCTGGGCGCCCACGCCTGCGACCGGGACGAGGCGATGGGCCGTCTGGCCGCCGCGGCGGCGGGCCGGTGCGCCACGGCGCGTACGGCCGCGTGACGCGCGCCCGCACACAGACCCGCGGACAGAGCAGCCCGTACACAGAGAAGCGGGACTGGACGGACCCCCCGGCCCTCCAGTCCCGCTCTCCTTGTGCTCCCCCGTGCTTCCCCCGTTGTCCCCCCGTGTCCCCCGTTGGGTCCCCCGTGGTGCTTCCCCGTGAGTAAGAGCCCGGCACCCTCCCCCTGATACACCCCGGCTCCTACTTTTTTTCGCGGGCCCCCCGGCCCGCCGTCCTTCAGGCGACCAACTCGCCGAAGGCGTCCTCCCGGTCACGGCCGAAGCTGAGGACCTCGTCCTCGCGCAGCCGGCGGAGCGACCGCCAGATGCTGGACTTCACCGTGCCGACACTGATGTCGAGGATCTCCGCGATCTCCGGGTCCGTGCGGCCCTCGTAGTAGCGAAGGACCAGCATGGTGCGCTGGAGTTCGGGCAGCCGGGCCAGCGCCTGCCACAGGACCGTGCGCAGTTCGGTGCCGCGCATCGCGTCCGTGTCGCCGGCCGTCTCCGGCAGTTCCTCGGTCGGGTACTCGTTGAGCTTGCGGCGCCGCCAGGCACTGATGTGCAGGTTGGTCATGGTGCGGCGGAGGTAACCGCCGACCGCCGCCTTGTCACTGATCCGGTCCCACGCCCGGTACGTCGAGAACAGTGCGCTCTGCAGCAGGTCCTCGGCCTCGAAGCGGTCGCCGGTGAGGTGGTAGGCGGTGGCGTACAGGGAGGCGCGGCGCTCCTGGACGTAGGCGGTGAACTCCGCCTCCGACAGCGAAGCGCGCGCCCCCGAGCCCTCCCCGTACGTCGTTCCCCCGTACGTCGTTCCCCCGTACGTCGTTCCCCCGTGCGCCGACCCCCCGCGCGTCTCCCCCTGACGCGTGTCGACCACCGCGATGTACGCGGTGTGCTGACGCCCGGTGCCGCGAGCGCACCCCCGCCCGCTCACGGCACCGGACTTCTCGGAACCCCGGTGTGTGTGCACGTCGTGCAGACGCGTGACCACTGCGCTGGTGCTGGTGCCCTTCAGCGTGTTCATCTCGCGCCCCCCGTCGTGGACTTCCGGTGCTCGGCCTGCTGTGCTGCGACTTGCCGTACTGCGTGTACCGCGACTCGCTGTGTTGCCTGTGACGAAAAGCTTGCCGCGGCGACTTCATGGCCGTGTCCGCCGACTGTCACAGACCTGTCACAGGGGTCCGTCACGGCTGGACCACCGTTCCTTCACAGGGTCCGGCGGCGTGGCGGGGCCCCATCCGGACCCACAGGTCGAACCCCACCCCCTCCATGGGCCAGAATGAGCCCGTGCCTTCCCTGTTGCTGATCGAGGACGACGACGCCATCCGTACGGCCCTGGAGCTCTCCCTGACCCGCCAGGGCCACCGGGTGGCCACCGCTGCCAGCGGTGAGGACGGTCTGAAGCTGTTGCGCGAGCAGCGGCCGGACCTGATCGTGCTGGACGTGATGCTGCCCGGCATCGACGGTTTCGAGGTGTGCCGTCGCATCCGGCGCACCGACCAGCTGCCGATCATCCTGCTGACCGCGCGCAACGACGACATCGACGTGGTCGTCGGTCTCGAGTCGGGCGCCGACGACTACGTCGTCAAACCCGTCCAGGGCCGGGTCCTTGACGCCCGTATCCGGGCCGTGCTGCGGCGCGGGGAGCGGGAGTCGACCGACTCGGCGAGCTTCGGCGGCCTGGTCATCGACCGGTCGGCGATGACCGTGACGAAGAACGGCGAGGATCTCCAGCTCACGCCGACCGAGCTGCGGCTGCTGCTCGAACTGAGCCGGCGGCCGGGGCAGGCGCTGTCCCGGCAGCAGTTGCTGCGGCTGGTGTGGGAGCACGACTACCTCGGTGACTCCCGGCTGGTGGACGCCTGCGTGCAGCGGCTGCGCGCGAAGGTCGAGGACGTGCCGTCGTCCCCGACCTTGATTCGCACCGTGCGCGGAGTCGGCTACCGACTGGATCCGCCTCATTGAACCCTCCCCCGGCAAAAGCAGGGGGATTCCTGGCTCAAGCAGCTCATCTGCTCTGCGAGCGGATGAGACTGACGCTCTCAGCACCAGCCGGGACGGAACCTGCCCGGTTGCCCGAAAGGACAAGGGAGTCGCGCGCCGCTTGGCTCTCGCAACGCACGATGGTCAGCCTACCCAACCGCGTGGGCGGTTTCCCGCCTTTGGGGCGAATGCCCTCTTCCTTGCTCCGCAGAAGCTCGATTCCCTCCCCGGCTGCCCAACCGGGAGCGTCCCCGGAGGTACCGTGACACAGAAGCCCCAGGGGGGTTCACGCGGCTGGGTCGCGGCTCGCAAGGGGGTCTGGTCCTGGCTGCGCTTCACCAGCCTGCGGCTGCGGCTGGTCCTCGTCTTCGGTCTCGTCGCGCTCACCGCCGCCGTGTCCGCGTCCGGCATCGCCTACTGGCTGAACCGGGAGGCGGTGCTCACCCGCGCCCAGGACGCCGTGCTGCGCGACTTCGAGCGGGAGATGCAGAACCGGGCGGGTGCGCTGCCCGAGCGCCCCAGCCAGGACGAGTTGCAGCACACCGCGGGTCAGATGGCCAACAGCAGCCAGCGGTTCAGCGTGCTGCTGGTCGCCGAGAACGCCGCCGGCGAGACCGTGTACGGCAGTTCCGGCGGCCTGGGCGGCTTCGCGCTCTCCGCCGTGCCCGAGTCGCTGCGCACGGCGGTGAACAAGGAACAGAAGGTCACCCCGGCCAACAAGCACCCGTACCACCTGTACTGGCAGCGGATCACCGAGGACGACACCCCCTACCTGGTGGCCGGCACGAAGGTGATCGGCGGCGGGGCCACCGGCTACATGCTGAAGTCGCTGGAACCGGAGGCCAAGGACCTGAACTCGCTCGCCTGGTCGCTGGGGATCGCCACCGCGCTCGCCCTGCTCGGCTCCGCGCTGCTCGCGCAGGCGCTGGCGACGACCGTGCTGAAGCCGGTGCACCGGCTCGGGGTCGCGGCGCGGCGCCTCGGCGAGGGCAGGCTGGACACCCGGCTGCGAGTGTCCGGCACCGACGAACTGGCCGATCTGTCCCGGACGTTCAACAGCGCCGCCGAGGCGCTGGAGAAGCGGGTCGCGGACATGGCGGGCCGGGAGCAGGCCTCGCGGCGCTTCGTGGCGGACATGAGCCATGAGCTGCGCACCCCGCTGACGGCGATCACCGCCGTCACGGAGGTGCTGGAGGACGAGCTGGAGTTCGAGGGCGAGGGCGGGAGTTTTGACCCGATGGTCGAGCCCGCCGTGCGGCTGGTGGTCAGCGAGACGCGGCGGCTGAACGATCTGGTGGAGAACCTGATGGAGGTCACCCGCTTCGACGCGGGCACCGCCCGGCTGGTCCTGGACGACGTCGACGTCGCCGACCAGATCACCGCCTGCATCGACGCCCGCGCCTGGCTGGACGCCGTCGACCTGGACGCCGAGCGCGGCATCCACGCCCGGCTCGACCCGCGCCGCCTGGACGTGATCCTGGCCAACCTGATCGGCAACGCGCTCAAGCACGGCGGGTCACCGGTGCGGGTGTCGGTGGCGCGGGCGGACGACGAGGTGGTCATCCGGGTGCGGGACCACGGGCCCGGCATCCCCGAGGACGTCCTGCCGCACGTCTTCGACCGCTTCTACAAGGCGAGCGCTTCCCGGCCGCGCTCCGAGGGCAGCGGGCTCGGCCTGTCCATCGCCCTGGAGAACGCGCACATCCACGGCGGTGGGATCACCGCCGAGAACTCCCCCGAGGGCGGTGCGGTGTTCACGCTGCGGCTGCCGCAGGACCCGCCGGCGGACGAGGACGCCGAAGACGTCGGGGGTACCTCGGGTGACGGGAGCACGGGCAAGGACGCGAAGGGACAGGTCTGATGACCGAACGCCGCCTGTCGGCACTCCCCGGGCTGGCCGTGCTGGCCGCGCTGCTCGCCGGGTGCGGCATCCGGGCCACGGAGGTGCCCACGGACTACGGTCCGGCACCCTCGCGGGTGCGCTGCTCGCTCGCCGAGCCGGACGTGTCGACGCAGGCCGCGCCCGGCGTGCCGGTGCAGGTCTTCCTGCTGTGCGGCTCGTCGCTGGTGGCCGTGGACCGGACGGTACGGGTGCCGGACGGCGTGGACTCCGGGCGGCGGGTACTGGTGGCCCAGGGGCTGCTGAACGAGCTCGCGGCGCCGCCGTCGGCCGCGGAGAAGGAGGCCGGGTACACCACGGACGTACGCCGCGGGGTCACCGTGACCGGCCCGCGCCCCGGTGACCCCGAGGACACGCTGCGGCTCGACACCGCCCCCGACGACCTCACCTCGTACGCCCTCGCCCAGGTCGTCTGCACCCTCTCCGACTCGGCCGCGGGTGAGGGCGACGGCTCCGTCGTCCTGGCCGGCCCCGGCGAGCGGTCCGCACGCCGCTACGTCTGCACGGACGAGGTCCGCGCCCGGCCGGGCAGCAACGAACCGCCGGCCGGCGAGGTCACGGACGGCTGACGAGCCGCAACGCGGCAGGGGGCGGGGCGGGCGCGGGGACAGTCCCGGGGGCCATGTGGCGCAAGCCTCACCCTTGCGGAGGAGAGGCCGGAACCGAGTGCGGCGGCGGCCGCGTCTAGGGGGACGTGCAGCGTCATGGGTTCCTCGGCGGCAGCGCCGCGCTCCGCATCCGTGTGACAGGAAGTGTCCTCCTGGTCGCACATCTCGCGTTCGTCGCCTGGTACACGCTGCGGCCGCTGGACGTCCCCTGGGTGCTGCCTCCCAACCTGGAGCCGGGCGCCGGGATCCGCTCCGACCTCGCGCTCGGCTGGCCCGCGGCGGCTCGCGCCCTCGGTGGGTCGCTCGCCCTGCTGGCGCCGCTGGGCGTGCTGCTGCCGATGGCGGGCGGCAGGCTGACCGTCTCGCCGCTGGCCTCCCTGTTGCGCACCATGGCGGCGGCGGCCCTGCTGTCACTGGGCATCGAACTGTTGCAGACCGGGGTGCCCGGTCAGGTCGTCGACGTCGACTCGCTGCTGCTGAACACGGCGGGCGTGGCCCTCGCGCATCTCGCCCTCGTCCCCGCGGGCCGGGCTCGGCTCCGTCGCAGGTCCGAGCGGGGGCGCCGGGAGGACGTCCCCCGGGATGAGCCCACTCAGGGTCGGACCCCGACGATTCCCAGGGTCGGTATCGCCCCGTAGAGCGACGCTTTGTTCCGTTCGTCTCCGTAGCGTGGAAGGCGGATGAAGGGGAAGCCGATCGGCAGTCCCCACCACACGCTCACGAAGGAGCCGCGATGTCCCGCCTCGCCCGCCCCACCAACGGCCGCATGATCGGCGGAGTGTGCGCCGCGCTGGCCCGGCGCTTCGGCACCTCCACCACCACGATGCGGACGATCTTCGTGGTCTCCTGCCTGCTGCCCGGCCCGCAGTTCCTGCTCTACCTCGCGCTGTGGCTGCTGCTGCCGTCCGAGGAGAAGGCCGCCCGTACGGCCTGGTGACGGGCCCGTACGGGCCGTGACGGCGGCCCGATGGACGTACCTCCCCTCTGGTACACCGATGGGGCGCACCCGGAACACCGGGTGCGCCCCGTCGGCGCGTGGGGAGAGGCGGAGAGGCGGGCTCAGCCGTCGATCGGGCTCAGCCGCCGATCGGGAGGCCGTTGACCGGCAGGCCCTGGGTGGGCAGGCCCTTGGCCGGCAGGCCGCCGAGCAGGCCGGCGACCGGCTTGGTCGGGCCCTCGGAGAGCTGCTGTTCGACTACCTGCTCGACGACCGGCTGCGCGGCGGTCAGACCCACGCCGGAGACGTGGCGGCCCTGCTCCAGGATGTTGCCCGCGCCGGGCACCACCTGGGAGACGGTCTCCGCGGGGAGCGTGCGGGCGACCGAGTCCACCGTCTGGGCGGTGTCCGGGAGCTCCGGGGCCGCGGTGGCCGCACCCGCGCCGGCGGCGGCGAAGGCGGCACCGAGGGCGGCGACACCGAGGGTCTTGGCAGCAGACTGCTTCATGAAATGCGTCCTCGAAATGGGATGACGGGGATGTGAGCGGTCCATGAACGTAAACACGCGGCACCCCTCGCGGCAAACATCGAAATGCGGACGGATTGTGAAAGCCCGTCCGCATTTCCGTATTACCGTCGGCTCCCGCTCAGCCCTCGATCTGGGAAGAACCGCTGGTGGAAGCCGTCTACTGGAACAGCCATTCGGACTTCAGCTCCGCGTATCCGGGCTTGATCACGTCATTGATCATGGCCAGTCGTTCATCGAAAGGAATGAACGCTGATTTCATCGCATTGACGGAGAACCACTGGATGTCGTCGAGCGTGTAACCGAACGCGTCGACAAGGTGCTCGAATTCCCGGCTCATGCCGGTGTGGGACATCAGCCGGTTGTCCGTGTTGACGGTGGCCCGGAAGTGCAGCCGGCGCAGCAGCCCGATCGGGTGCTCGGCATAGGAGTCCGCGGCCCCGGTCTGGAGGTTGGAGCTGGGGCACAGCTCCAGCGGGATGCGCTTGTCCCGGACGTACGAGGCGAGGCGCCCGAGCTTGACCGTGCCGTCCTCGTGGACCTGGATGTCGTCGATGATGCGCACGCCGTGCCCGAGCCGGTCGGCACCGCACCACTGCAGGGCCTGCCAGATGGACGGCAGCCCGAAGGCCTCGCCGGCGTGGATCGTGAAGTGGTTGTTCTCGCGCTTGAGGTACTCGAAGGCGTCCAGGTGCCGGGTGGGCGGGTACCCGGCCTCGGCGCCCGCGATGTCGAATCCGACGACGCCGAGGTCGCGGTAGCGGTTGGCCAGCTCGGCGATCTCCAGGGCGCGGGCGGCGTGCCGCATGGCGGTGAGCAGGGCGCCGACGCGGATGCGGTGACCGCCCGCCCGCGCGCGCCGCTCGCCCTCCCGGAAGCCCTCGTTGACGGCCTCGACGACCTCTTCGAGGCTGAGCCCGCCCTCCAGGTGCTGCTCGGGGGCGTACCGCACCTCGGCGTAGACGACGCCGTCCTCGGCGAGGTCCTCGGCGCACTCGGCGGCCACCCGGACCAGGGCGTCGCGGGTCTGCATGACGCCGACGGTGTGCGAGAAGGTCTCCAGGTACCGCTCCAGCGACCCGGAGTCGGCGGCCTGGCGGAACCAGACGCCGAGCCGGTCGGCATCGGTCTCGGGGAGTTCCGAGTAGCCGGTCGCGCGGGCGAGTTCGACGACCGTGCCGGGACGCAGCCCGCCGTCGAGATGGTCGTGCAGCAGAACCTTCGGCGCCCGGCGGATCTGGTCCGGCGTCGGAGTCTTCGCGGTGGTCTTCGCGGTGCTCTGGCTCGTCATTTCCGCACTCTAACTCCTACGCGCGTAGAACGTGGGGTGAACGCACGGACACGGAATGCGGACCTGATACGGGGCCGCGGTGTACGTACTCGTCGATATGTAACGGTGACTGCGATGACGGGTGGCGTGCACCCGGTCTTCTGAGAATGTTCTGCCATGGCACAGCAAGCGACGCCGGTCCGCCAGGCCCGGCTGGGGCGAACGCTCGGTCCGGAGGGGACGGCGGTGAGCGGCGTGGTGCTGCTGCTCCCCGGCGGCGACGAGGTGTCCAGCCGCAAGCCGTCTCCGCTGCTGGCGGCCGCGTCCGTACGCGCGTTGGGGCGCCGGCTCGCGCGCGCGGGACGCGACGAGGGCCTGGCCGCGCACGTCGTGCACTACCGCTACCGGGGCTGGAACGGCGCCGAGGCCCACCTCGCCCGGGACGCCGACTGGGCCGCCGACGAGGCCGTACGGCTCTACGGCGACGTACCCGTCTGCCTGGTCGGCATCGACATGGGCGGGCGGGCCGCCCTGCGCGCCGCCGGACACGAGGCCGTCAACTCGGCGCTGGCGATCGCCCCTTGGCTGCCCGACGAGGACATGGCCGCCCCACCCGAACCGGTGAAGCAGCTCGCCGGGCGCCGGGTGCTGATCGTGCACGGCACGAACGACGAGCGCAGCGACCCCGAGCTGTCGTTCCGGCTGGCCTCCCGGGCGAAGAAGGCGAACCGTGCGGTGTGCCGGTTCGAAGTGCACTCCGACGGCCACGGCTTGCGGCACTACCGGGAGGAAGTCGCCGCGCTCACCGAGGACTTCGTGATGGGTGTGCTGTTCGGGCACGCGTTCTCGCGGCCGGTGGAGGACGCGCTGGCCGCTCCCCCGCCGCTGGGGCTGCGGATGCCGCTGGCGGTGGGGTTCGGGAAGTCGCTGCGGCGGTAGGGACCGCGTGTGCGGGAGGGCCGGGGTCAGGACGGGAGCGGGCGGGCCGGGGTCATGACGGGAGCAGGTGGCCCCGCCTCGACAGCAGGAACTTCTTGAACGCGGCCACCGGGGGTGTGTCCGTACGCCCCGCCAGCCAGGCCACGCCGATCTCGCGGGCCGCGCGCGGGGCCGTCACCGTCAGTTCGACCACGCCGGGGCGGGGCACCGCGGGCGGCGGCAGCAGGGCGACGCCGAGGCCGGCCGCGACCAGGCCGCGGAGCGTCTCCGCCTCCTCCCCCTCGAAGGCCACCTTGGGCCGGAAACCGGCCTCCTTGCACAGGGCGTCGGTGATGCGGCGCAGGCCGTAGCCGGGCTCCAGGGTCACGAAGACCTCGTCGGCGGCCTCGGCGAGGCGGATGCGCCTGCGGCCGGCCAGGGAGTGGTCGGCCGGCACGACCAGGCGCAGCTTCTGCTCGTCGAGGCGGCGGGCGACCAGGTCGGGGGCGTCCGGGACCGGGGAGGTCAGGCAGAGGTCCAGCTCACCGGCGCGCAGGCGCTCCAGCATGGCCTCGCCGTAGTTCTGGACGAGGCTGAAGCGGACGCGGGGGTGGTCGGCGCGGAAGGCGTGCAGCAGGCCCGGGACGGTTTCGGCGCCCATGGTGTGCAGGAAGCCGAAGGCGACCTTGCCGGTGGCCGGGTCGGCGTCCGCGCGGACCTCGTCGGCGGCCCGCTCGACCTCGGCGAGGGCGCGTTCGACGGAGCCGAGGAAGGTGCGTCCGGCGACGGTCAGCGCGAGGGTGCGGCCGCGGCGGACGAAGAGGTCGACGCCCAGGTCCGCTTCGAGGCGGACGAGGGCGCGGGAGAGGGTCGACTGGGGGACGTTCATCTCCTGGGCGGCCCGGGTGACGTGCTCGGTGCGGGCGACGCCGGCGAAGTGCGCGAGGCGGGGCGCGAGCAGCGCGACGATGTCTTCTGTGTCACCGGACGGTGACAGACGGGCCTGTGAGCTTTGCTGATGCACCATGGGAACGATTATGGCCATTCCATGCATTGGACGGATGAGCGGCGCTCTCCGTACCGTCGCTGCATGACTCCCGCCGATACCGGGGCGTCCACCACCGTGGGCGCCGCTGCATCCGTCTCCGTCCCCGACGCCCCCGACGCCCCCCGCGGCCCCGACGCGACCGGCACCTCCGACTCGCGCATGACCCCGGGCGGGCCCGGTTACCGCCGGATGAGTCTCGCCCTCTTCCTCGCGGGCGTCGCGACCTTCGCGCTCCTGTACTCCACCCAGGCGCTGCTGCCGCTGATCTCGGGCGACATGGGCGTCACCGCGAGCGACGCGAGCTGGACGGTGGCCGCCGCGACCGGCGGCCTCGCGGTGTTCGTGCTGCCGATGAGCGCGCTGTCGGAGCGCTTCGGACGGCGTACGGTCATGACGGCGTCGCTGGCGGTCGCGGTGACCGTCGGTCTGCTGGTCCCCTTCGCCCCGTCACTGTCGGCGCTCGTCGCGCTGCGCGCGGTGCAGGGTGCGGCGCTGGCCGGACTGCCGGCCTCGGCGACGGCGTACCTGGCGGAGGAGGTCACCCCGCGGGCGCTGGTCACCGCGATCGGTCTGTTCGTCGCGGGCAACAGCGTGGGCGGGATGAGCGGCCGGGTGATCACCGGCTGGGTGGCCCAGGAGTGGGGCTGGCGGGTCGCCGTCGGCGTGGTCGGAGTCCTGGCGGTGGCGTGCGCGGTGGCCTTCCGGCTGCTGCTGCCGGCGCCGAAGCACTTCACGCCGGGCTCGCTGCGCCCGCGCGTCCTGGTCCGCACGGTCCGCGACCACCTCGCCAACCCGCTGCTGCGCCGCCTCTACGCCATCGGCGCGCTGTTCATGACGGTGTTCGGCGGCGTCTACACGGTGATCGGCTACCGCCTGGCGGAGGCGCCGTTCTCCCTGCCGCAGGGTCTCATCGGCTCGATCTTCCTGGTCTACCTGGTGGGCACGGTCTCGGCGTCGACGGCCGGCCGGCTGGTGGGCCGCCTCGGCCGCCGAGGGGCGCTGTACCTGGGCGGCGGTACGACGGCGGCGGGCCTGCTGCTGTCCCTCGCCCCCTCCCTGCCGCTGGTCCTGCTGGGCCTGGTGCTGATCACGGCGGGCTTCTTCGCCGGGCACGCGGTGGCCTCGTCGGCGGTCGGCAAGACGGCCACGCACGGCCGCGCCCAGGCCTCGGCGCTGTACCAGTCCGCCTACTACGTCGGCTCCAGCGCGGGCAGCACGGTCGGCGCGGTGGCCTTCCACTCCGGCGGCTGGGCCGGAACGGTCGGCGTCGGGCTGCTGGCGGTGCTGGGCGTCGTGGCGATCACGGTGCTCGGGTCCCTCGCGGCGCGCCGACAGGCCGCGGACACGCCGGTGCGGGTCTTCGGCCTCACTCGCTGACCTGCGCCTTTCTTGACTGCACAGGCCATTGTCAGTCCCCTGCGGTAGCTTCCGAAGTGCGAGGCGCGAAGACGCGCACGAAGGACGCCACAGGGGTGGGTGGACGATGACCAACGGCACCGTGACGACGGAGCTGGACTCCGCGCTGGAGAAGCACCGCACCGAGCTGACGGGGTACTGCTACCGGATGCTCGGCTCCTCCTTCGAGGCCGAGGACGCGGTCCAGGACACCCTGGTCCGCGCCTGGCGGAGCTACGACAAGTTCGAGGGCCGCTCCAGCCTCCGTTCCTGGCTGTACCGGATCGCGACAAACGTCTGCCTGGACATGCTGACCGCGGGCAACAAACGGGCCCGCCCGATGGACCTCACGGACTCCACGCCGCTCGCCCAGGCCGCCCTGTCCCCCCGCCCGGACCACACCTGGCTGGAGCCTATGCCGGACGCCCGCGTACTGCCCTCGACCGCCGACCCGGCCGAGGCCGCGGTCGCCAAGGAATCCGTGCGGCTCGCCTTCATGGCCGCCCTCCAGCAGCTGCCGCCCAAGCAGCGGGCGGTGCTGATCCTGCGCGAGGTGCTCGCCTGGAAGGCGAGCGAGGTCGCCGAGCTGCTCGGCACCTCCGTCGCCTCCGTCAACAGCGCCCTGCAGCGCGCCCGTGCGACCCTCGCCGAGCGGGCGGACCAGGGGGACGGCGCGGCGGTGTCCGACCCCCTGGACGAGGAGCAGCAGAAGCTCCTGGACCGCTATGTCGCGGCCTTCGAGGGCTACGACATGACGGCGCTGACGGCGCTGCTGCACGAGGACGCCGTCATGACGATGCCGCCGTTCGACCTGTGGCTGTCGGGTTCGGCGGACATCACCGGCTTCATGACGACCCTCGGCGCCGCGTGCGCGAACTCGCGGCTGGTGCCGGTCGAGGCCAACGGACTGCCGGCCTTCGCGCACTACAAGCCGGACGAGGAGGCGGGCGGCTTCGCGCCGTGGGCGGTCCAGGTGCTGGAGATCTCAGACGGCCGCATCACCGGGTTCCACTGCTTCCTGGACACCAAGCGGTGGTTCCCGCTGTTCGACCTGCCGCTCCGTCTCGAAGCGGAGACCGACGAGGTCCAGTAGCGCGTGCAGGGCGGGGTCGGGGTCGCGCAGCCGGATCCGGCCCCCGGCCCGCCGGGCGGTGAGCTCCAGGCGGGCCAGCAGGTCGACGACGGCGAGCCCCGGCGGTCCCAGCCCGCCCACGTCGCAGACGACCACCCCGGCCCGGGTGCTTTCCATCAGCGCGCGCACCTCGTCGCAGAGCCGGGGTGTCTCCCCTCGGGAGACAGGCCCCGGCAGCACGAGTACGGCGGGTGTCACGGCGTCCACGTGCGGTAGACCCGGGGTGGGCCGGGAACTCATCGGTGCCCGTCATCAGAGATCACATTGACGTGCGCGCACCCTCACCCGGAGGGTTTGCTGCATGCCCCACGTATCCCCTCCCCGCGCCCTGCCGTTCCAGGTCCGTCCGCTCGGCCTGCTTGGCGGGGAGGTGCCGTGCAGGGGGTGCTGACCGGCTTCGCGGTCATCGCGGTCGTCATCGGCGTGGGCTATGTGCTGGGGCTGCGGGGTCATCTCGGTCCGCAGGGTCGTGAGGTACTGACCAAGCTCGCCTTTCACGTCGCGTCCCCGGCCCTGCTGTTCACGACCCTCGCGACGGCCGACCTGTCGGTGGTCTTCTCCAGCCGGCTGCTCGTCACGGCGCTGTCGACGGTCGCGGTGGCGGGGGTCTTCGTCGCGGTGGGTGTCGTACGGGGCTGGGGCGTGGGCCGGACGACGATCGGCGCCCTGTGCTCCGGCTACGTCAACGCCGGCAACCTCGGCATCCCGATCGCCGTGTACGTCCTGGGCGACGCCTCGCTGGTGGCGCCGGTGCTGCTGTTCCAGCTGGTGCTGGTGACGCCGGTGGCGGTGACGATCCTGGACCTGTCGGGAGGGGGCGGGAAGGGCTCGCTGTGGCGGCGGCTGCTGACGCCGGTGCGCAATCCGATAGCGCTGGGCTCGCTGGGCGGGGTCGCGGTTGCCGCGAGTGGGCTGCGGGTGCCGGACGCGGTCATGGATCCGGTGACCTTGATCGGCAACATGTCGGTCCCTGCGGTCCTGCTGGCCTTCGGCATCGGTCTGTGCGGTTCCACGATGCCGTTGCGGGGTGCGGAGCGGCAGCCGGTGCTGCTCGCCGTGGCGTTGAAGGCGGTGGGGCAGCCGGCGGTGGCCTGGGCGCTGGCGTCCGGGGTGTTCGGGCTGCGGGGCGCGCAACTGCTCGACGTGGTGGTGACGTCGGCGCTGCCGGCGGCGCAGAACCTGTACACGTACGCGTCGACGTACGGGGTGGGCGAGCGGCTGGCGCGGGACGCGATCCTGGTGTCGACGGTGGTTTCGGTGCCGGTGTTGGTGGGGGTGGCGGCGGTTTTGGGGTGAGTCAGGCTCCAGGGAACTCGCTGGTGTGCAGCGTGTATCGGAAGGGCGCCGGCAGTTCGACCGGGTCGCCGATTCTTCCTGCGTACAGGATGCGGTAGGTCTCGCCGTCTGGTTCTCCGTAGAGCGTGACCGTTGGGCCGCCCGGTGCCAGGCTGTCGATCAGGAGGTACAGCGGGGTGCCTGCCTGAGCGTAGCCCGCACGTTTGTGGGTCCGGTCATTGGTCGCCGTGGCCGCGGAGACGATCTCCCCGACGAGTTCGGCCTTGGAGGCGGGGATCAGTTGCTCGTCTCCCGCACGCAGCAGCCCCTCCGGCACCACGGCCAGGTCCGGCTCGAAGAGACCGAGTCGGCCGGGTACGGCGAGGGGGAGCCGCTGGTAGATGCCCCAGTCTTGCGGAATCACGTCGTAGAGGCGTCGTTGTACGCGTTCGGCGATGCCGTTGTGCGCGACGGAGGAGAGAGGTGTGACCGTGATGAGCCCTTCGACGATCTCCACCTTGCAGCCTTTGGGTGCCTCTGTCCGGCGCCAGACCCAGACGGTCTCGTCCCACACGTTGTCGGCCAGGATGTAGTCACCCTCGATTTCCCGCATCCCGTCAGTGAACATGCCGAACGGGACCGGTAGAGGTCTACCGATCCCGTTCACCCGATCGAGAAAGCCCCTGCTCAGGCGATACGTTCCAGCACCACCGGCGACGCCGTGAAGGCCGTGCCCGCCGGGGCGACGTCGTACGAACCCTCCACCGCCGCGAGGGCGTACTCGAAGCGGTCCGGGGTGTCGGTGTGCAGGGTCAGGAGGGGCTGGCCCTCCGCCACCGTGTCGCCGGGCTTGGCGTGCAGCTCGACGCCCGCACCCGCCTGCACCGGGTCCTCCTTGCGGGCGCGGCCCGCGCCCAGGCGCCAGGCGGCGACGCCGATGTCGTAGGCGTCGAGGCGGGTCAGGACGCCGGAGGCGCCCGCCTTGATCACGTGCTGCTCCTTCGACGTGGGCAGGGCCGCGTCCGGGTCACCGCCCTGGGCCGCGATCATGCGGCGCCAGACGTCCATCGCGGAGCCGTCGGCGAGGGCCTTCGCCGGGTCGGCGTCGGGCAGGCCCGCAGCGTCGAGCATCTCGCGGGCCAGGGCCAACGTCAGCTCGACCACGTCCGCCGGGCCGCCGCCGGCCAGGACCTCGACCGACTCGCGGACCTCCAGGGCGTTGCCCGCGGTGAGGCCGAGGGGTGTCGCCATGTCCGTGAGGAGCGCGACGGTCTTCACGCCGTGGTCGGTGCCGAGGCCGACCATCGTGGACGCCAGCTCACGGGCGTCGTCCAGGGTCTTCATGAAGGCGCCCGAGCCGACCTTCACGTCCAGGACCAGGGAGCCCGTACCCTCCGCGATCTTCTTGGACATGATGGAGGAGGCGATGAGCGGGATCGCCTCGACCGTGCCGGTGACGTCCCGGAGGGCGTACAGCTTCTTGTCCGCCGGGGCGAGGCCGTCGCCCGCCGCGCAGATCACCGCACCGGTGCCGTCCAGGACGTTCAGCATCTCCTCGTTGGAGAGGAGGGCGCGCCAGCCGGGGATGGACTCCAGCTTGTCCAGGGTGCCGCCGGTGTGGCCGAGGCCCCGGCCGGACAGCTGCGGGACGGCCGCGCCGCAGGCCGCCACCAGGGGCGCCAGCGGCAGGGTGATCTTGTCGCCGACGCCGCCCGTGGAGTGCTTGTCGGCGGTCGGGCGGGACAGGGACGAGAAGTCCATGCGCTCGCCGGATGCGATCATCGCGGCCGTCCAGCGGGCGATCTCGCCGCGGTTCATGCCGTTGAGCAGGATCGCCATCGCGAGCGACGACATCTGCTCGTCGGCCACCTCGCCGCGCGTGTACGCGTCGATGACCCAGTCGATCTGCTCGGCACCGAGTTCGCCGCGGTCCCGCTTGGTGCGGATGACGGAGATGACGTCCATGGCCATGAAGGCTCGCTTCCTTACGTGGTGAGGTGGTCGGGGCCGAAGGCCTGCGGGAGCATCTCCGAGAGGGGGACGATCCCCGCCGGGGTCTCCAGCAGCAGCTCCGGGCCGCCGAACTCGTACAGCAGCTGCCGGCAGCGGCCGCACGGCACGAGGATCTCGCCGTGGCCGTCGACGCAGACGAAGTGCGTCAGCCGGCCGCCGCCGGTGAGCTGGAGCTGGGAGACGAGCCCGCACTCGGCGCACAGGCCGATGCCGTAGCTGGCGTTCTCGACGTTGCAGCCGGTGACGGTGCGGCCGTCGTCGACCAGGGCGGCGGCGCCGACGGCGTAGCCGGAGTACGGGGCGTAGGCCTGGGCCATCGCCTCGCGGGCCGCCGTGCGCAGCGCGCCCCAGTCGACGTCGGTCACTTGCCCCGTCCCTTCCGGTACTGCATGCCGTTCGCCTTGGGCATGCGCAGCCTTTGTGCGGACAGCGCGAGTACGACGAGGGTGACGACGTACGGGGTGGCGGAGACGACCTGGTTGGGGACGTCGTCGGTGCCGGCGTACCAGGCGAAGACCAGGGCGCCGATCACCACGGTGATCGCGGCCTTGACGTACTTCTTGCGGATCGCCAGCCAGATGGCACCGGCGACCAGCAGCAGCGCGCCGAGCAGCAGCAGGGCGTGCACGTTGGCGGAGCCGCCGCGCAGGTTGAGGCTGTCGGTGTAGCCGAAGAGGCCGGCGCCGATGGCGAGGCCGCCCGGCATCCAGTTGCCGAAGATCATCGCCGCGAGGCCGATGTAGCCGCGGCCGCTGGTCTGGCCCTCCAGGTAGAAGGGGTTGGCCACGATGGAGAGGAAGACGCCGCCGAGGCCGGCCAGACCGCCGGAGATGATCACGGCGAGGTACTTGTACTTGTAGACGTTGACGCCGAGGGACTCGGCGGCGATCGGGTTCTCGCCGCAGGAGCGCAGGCGGAGGCCGAACGGGGTGCGCCACAGGATGTACCAGCTGGCGGGGATCAGGGCGACCGCGATCAGGGTGAGCCAGGAGACGTCGGTGACCAGGCCGCCGAGCAGGCCGGCGATGTCCGAGACGAAGAACCAGTGCTGGTCGTTGAGGCTCTCCAGGCCGCTGGAGAGTCCTGGCACCGTGAAGTGGCCCAGCGACTCGACCGGCGGGGACTGCTTGGCGGAGCCGCCCTGGTGGCCCTCGAAGGCGAGCGGGGCGAGGTAGCGGGTGGCGCCGAGGGCGAGGATGTTGATGGCCACGCCGGAGACGATGTGGTTGACGTTGAAGGTGATCGTCACGATGGCGTGCAGCAGGCCGCCGAGGGCGCCGCCGACGATGCCCATCAGGACGCCGGTCCACGGGCCCCACTGGAAGCCGGCCCAGGCACCGAACCAGGTGCCGAGGATCAGCATGCCTTCGAGGCCGATGTTGATGACGCCCGCGCGTTCGGCCCACAGGCCGCCGAGACCGGCGAGGCCGATCGGCACGGCGAGCTGGAGCGCGGTGGACATCTGGCTGACGTTGGTGATGCCGTTGGCGCCGGTGATCAGGCGGACGATGGAGGTCAGTGCCAGGGCACCGGCGATGATCAACAGCAGGACGGGCAGCGAGATACGGCGGCCGGCCGGCGCCCCGTGCTCCAGCGTGGGCTGGTTGAGGTCGGTTGCGGTGGTCATCGGCCAGCCACCTCCTTCTTGGTGTTGTCGGTGGCGCCGAGGACGTGACCGGCGGCCAGCTCCGCGCCGACGCGGCGCTGCTGGCGGCGCAGGCCCCACTCGCGGACGGCCTCGTAGGAGACGACGACGGAGAGGACGATCAGGCCCTGCATGATGACCGCGATCTCCTTGTCGTAGCCGTGGAAGTCCAGTTCGGGCGAGGCCTTGTCGAGCCAGGCCCACAGGAGGGCGGCGAAGGCGATGCCGACCGGGCTGTTGCGGCCGAGCAGGGCGATGCCGATGCCGAGGAAGCCGATGCCGGTGGGGAAGTTGAGGCTGTAGGTGTGGGTGTCGCCGAGGAGGATCGGCAGGCCCGCGAGGCCGGCGAGGCCGCCGGAGATGAGCATCGCGGTGAGCACCATGCGCTTGGGGTTGACGCCGCTGGCGGCGGCGGCGGACTCGGAGGCGCCGGAGGCGCGCAGGTCGAAGCCGAAGCGGGTGCGGTTGAGGACGATCCAGTAGCCGATGCCGAGCAGCACGGCGAGGACGACCAGGCCGTAGATCTCGCCGGCCGCGCCCATGTCGATGCCGGGGACCCAGCCGGACTCGTGCATCTCGCCGGTGGTGTTGTTGTTGCCGATCTTGACGCCGAAGACGTCCGGCAGCCACAGGTAGCCGATGACGGAGGTGGCGATGGCGTTCAGCATGATCGTCGCGACGACCTCGCTGACGCCTCGGGTGACCTTGAGGACACCGGCGATGCCGGACCAGAAGGCGCCGGTGAGGACGGCGGTCAGGAGGAGCAGCGGGATCTGGAGGGCCACCGGGAGGTTGGCGTGGGCGCCGACGATCGCGGCCATCATGGCGGCGAGCTGGTACTGGCCGTCGACGCCGATGTTGAACAGGTTCATCCGGAAGCCGATGGCGACCGCGAGGGCCGCGATGTAGTACATCGACGCCTGGTTGATGATCAGGACCTGGATGTCGGAGAATCCGGCCTGCTCGAACATCAGGGCGAACGGTTCGACCGGGTTCTTGCCCGAGGCGATCAGGACGATCGCGCTCAGCACGAAGGCCACGGCGAGCGCGATGACCGGACCGGCCACCGCGAGGAGCACGCGCTCCTTGTCGAACTTCTTCATCAGCGGGCCTCGTCTTCCGCACCCGGGCCGCCGTCGGCCGGGGTCTCTTCGTGTTCGAGGTGTCCGGAGGCGGCGCCGGTCATCGCCGAGCCCAGTTCCTCGGGGGTGATGGTGGCCGGGTCGGCGTCCGCGACCAGCCTGCCGTCGTAGATCACCCGGAGGGTGTCGGACAGGCCGATCAGCTCGTCCAGGTCGGCGGAGATCAGCAGCACGGCGAGTCCCTCGCGGCGCGCCTCGCGGATGTGGTCCCAGATCGCGGCCTGTGCGCCGACGTCCACACCGCGGGTGGGGTGGGCGGCGATCAGGAAGCGCGGCTTGTGGCTCATCTCGCGGCCGACGATCAGCTTCTGCTGGTTGCCGCCGGAGAGCGAGGCGGCGGTGACGTCGATGCCGGGGGTGCGGACGTCGTACGTCTCGACGATGCGCCGGGTGTCCTCCTGGGAGCCCTTGGGGTCCAGCCAGACGCCCTTGCTGTTGGGCTTCTCGGTGACGTGGCCGAGGATGCGGTTCTCCCAGAGGGGGGCCTCCAGGAGCAGGCCGTGGCGGTGGCGGTCCTCGGGGATGTAGCCGACGCCCTGCTCGCGGCGCTTGCGGGTGGGCAGCGCCGTGATGTCCTCGTCGATGAAGCGGATGGTGCCGGAGTCGGCGTGCCGCAGGCCGATGAGGGCGTCGACCAGTTCGGTCTGGCCGTTGCCCTCGACGCCGGCGATGCCCAGCACCTCACCGGCGTGGATGGTGAAGGAGATGTCGTCGAGCAGGGCCTTGCCGCCCGGGGCCGCGAGGCGCAGCGTGTCGACGGTGAGCACCGGGCGGTCGGTGACCGTGGACTCGGCGGTCTCCGGGGTGGGCAGCTCGCTGCCGACCATCAGCTCGGCGAGCTGACGCGGCGTCGTCTCGGCGGGGACGGCCGTGCCGACCGTCGTACCGCGGCGGATGACGGTGATCTCGTCGGCGACGGAGAGCACCTCGCCCAGCTTGTGGGAGATGAAGATGACCGAGAGACCCTCGGCCTTCAGCTCGCGCAGGTTGTCGAAGAGCGCGTCGACCTCCTGCGGGACCAGGACAGCGGTCGGCTCGTCCAGGATCAGCGTGCGGGCGCCGCGGTAGAGGACCTTGAGGATCTCCACGCGCTGGCGGGCGGCGACGCCGAGCTCCTCGACCAGGACGTCGGGGCGCACGCCGAGGCCGTACCGCTCGGAGAGCTCCTTGATCTTCCGGCGGGCCTTGGCGCCGATGCCGTACAGCTTCTCGCTGCCGAGCACCACGTTCTCGAGGACCGTGAGGTTGTCGGCGAGCATGAAGTGCTGGTGGACCATGCCGATGCCGCGGGCGATGGCGTCGGCGGGCGAGGAGAAGGCCACCTTCTCGCCGTCGATCGCGATGGTGCCCTCGTCCGGCTTCTGCATGCCGTAGAGGATCTTCATCAGCGTCGACTTGCCGGCGCCGTTCTCGCCGACGAGGGCGTGGACGGTGCCCTTGTGGACGGTCAGGTGGATGTCGTGGTTGGCCACGACACCCGGGAATCGCTTGGTGATCCCGGCGAGTTCGACGGCGGTCACCGATTCGTTGACCGCCGCTCCGGCCGGAGGGCTGCTG
Source organism: Streptomyces sp. NPDC056296 (assembly GCF_042268605.1). Classification (NCBI taxonomy): domain Bacteria; kingdom Bacillati; phylum Actinomycetota; class Actinomycetes; order Kitasatosporales; family Streptomycetaceae; genus Streptomyces; species Streptomyces sp. NPDC056296. The sequence continues at coordinate 37,163 of NZ_JBHJRX010000047.1, forward strand.
GACGCGTTGATGACGCACTCTCCTGGGGACGGGGGCCGTCTACGCGCGTAGCGCCCCTACGGCATCTAAAGCGGCGACGGCACATCGACACGACGGGGTACGAGGAGGACTTGGAGGCGTCCTCCCCGTACCCCGCCGAGCGGTGCGACCACCGCGGTCACACGCTGTTCGAGGTGTTGCTCGGCTCAGCTGCTCTTGACCTTGATCTCGCCGCTGATGATCTTCTCCTTGGCCGACTTGATGGCTGCCTGGAGCTCGGCGTTGTCCGCGAACTTCGGGTTGGAGTCCGAAAGGCCGACCTCACCGGACTTCAGATCGCCCCGAACGATACCGGTCTCGGGCTTGCCGTCCTCGACCGACTTCGCGAGGTTGTACACCGCCTTGGCGACGTCCTTGGTGGCCGAAGTCAGGATGGAGTCCTTGTACTTCGCGAGGGCTTCCTGCTTGTACTGGTCGGAGTCGACGCCGATCGCCCACACCTTGTTGGCGGCGGCGGCCTCGATGACACCCTGACCGGAGAGACCGGCCGCCGCGTAGACGACGTCGGCCTTCTTCTCGATCTGGCCCTCGGCGGCGGTCTTGCCCTTGTCGGGGCTGGAGAAGCCGCCCTCCTCCGCGGTCTGCGTCAGGTACTGCGAGATCACCTTGACCTTGGGGTCGGTGTCCTTGACGCCCTGCTCGTAGCCGGCCTGGAACTTGTGGATCAGCGGGATGTCCACGCCACCCACGAAGCCGACCGTGTTGGTCTTGGTGCTCTTGGCGGCGGCGACACCGGCGAGGTAGGAGGCCTGCTCCTCGTTGAAGACCAGGTCGGCCACGTTCTTCGCCTCGATCGTGGCGTCGTCCACGATGCCGAAGGTGGTGTCCGGGTACTTCTCGGCGGCGCTCTTCAGCGCGGCGGCGTACGCGTAGCCGACGCCGACGACCGGGTTGTAGCCCTGCTTGGCCAGGGAGACCAGGCGCTGCTCCTTGTCGGCGTTGGTCTCGCCGTCGGTGGGCTCGATGGCGGCGGTCTCGTAGCCGAACTCCTTCTCCGCCTTCTTGAGGCCCGCGTGGGCGGCGTCGTTGAAGGACTGGTCGCCCTCGCCGCCGACGTCGTACGCGATGGCGAGGCCCTTGTCCCCCTTGGACTCCGACGACCCGGAGGAGGTCGAGGTACCACCGCAGGCGGAGAGGGCGAGGGCCAGGGAGGCGGTCGCTGCGCCTGCGACCGTGATCCGGGAAATCCGGCGCATGTCTGGTGCTCCTGTCGTACAAGCGCCGGGGACGGTTCGAGTACGGCGCTGGCTTCGCCGCAGATTAACGCGCGTAGACCTGCCTGAAAACCCCTTCTGTCCTTCTTGTTATCCGCCCGTGAGCAAGGCGCCGTGTGCGGGTGCCCGAGGCTTGCCGGACGCAAACGGAGGGTGGCGCAGGGTGACGCCGGGCGGCCGGTCGGGGGCATGCCGAAGCGGGCGGGCGCCTCCGGGCGCCCGCCCGCTTCATCCGGTTCTGTGCGGTGCCGCCGAGGCTACTCCGTCTTGACCTTGATGGAGCCGGAGATGATGCCCTCCTTGGCCTTGGCCACCGCGTCCGTCAGGCCCGGGACCTCGGCGTACTTCGGGTTGGCGTCGGACAGGCCCACACCGTCGGACTCGAGGTCGAAGGTCTGGGTGCCGGTCAGCGGCTTGCCGTCCTCGACCGACTCGGCCAGGGCGAACACCGCGCCGTCGATGTCCTTGAGGGCGGAGGTCAGGATGTAGTCCTTGTACGCCGCGAGCGCTTCCTGCTTGTACTGGTCGGAGTCGACCCCGATCGCCCAGACCTTCGCCTTCGCGGCGGCCTCGATCACGCCCTGACCGGAGAGACCGGCCGCCTGGTAGACGACGTCGGCCTTCTTCTCGATCTGGCCCTCGGCGGCGGCGCGACCCTTGTCCGGGCTGGAGAAGCCGCCCTCCTCCGCCGTCTGCGTCAGGTACTGCGAGATCACCTTGACCTTGGGGTTGGTGTCCGTGACGCCCTGCTTGTAGCCGGCCTCGAACTTGTGGATCAGCGGTACGTCCACGCCGCCCACGAAGCCGACCGTGTTGGTCTTGGTGGCCTTCGCCGCGGCGACGCCCGCGAGGTAGGAGGCCTCGTTCTCGGCGAAGACGAGGGACGCCACGTTCTTGCCCTCGACCACGGAGTCCACGATGCCGAAGGTGGTGTCCGGGTACTTCTCGGCGACGGCCTTCATCGCCGGGGCGTAGGCGAAGCCGACGCCGATGACCGGGTCGTAGCCCTGCTTGGCCAGCGAGGAGAGCCGCTGCTCCTTGTCGGCGTTGGTCTCGCCCTCGGTGGGCTCGATGTCGGCGGTCTTGTAGCCGAACTCCTTCTGGGCCCGCTCCAGCCCCGCGTACGCGGCGTCGTTGAAGGACTGGTCGCCCTTGCCGCCGATGTCGTAGGCGATGGCGAGGCCCTTGTCGTCCTTGCCCTCGTCGCCGCTGCCGCTCTCGCCGCTGGTGCCGCCGCAGGCCGTGGCGGCGAGTGCGAGCGACGCGACCCCCACCGCGGCACGGGTCAGTCTCGATATCCGACGCATCTGAAGTTCCCCATTCTCCAAAGCCCCGCAGCGGGCGCTCGGTTCGGCGCACAGTAACGCGCGTAGAAACTCCTGGGAACGGGGTTCCACGGGGCCGTTACCCATTCGTGCCGCGGGCTGTTCGGGGCATGCCGCGCGGCCTCGTGCGCTTGTGCATCAGGCTGCCCCCGGCCCGCCGCGGCCGCAACCGCAGCGGGCGGGGCGATCGGTGCCGCGCTACACCGCGTCGATCAGCGCCGCCGCGGTGAACATCTCCACGCCGACGGTGATGGCGTGCTCGTCCACGTCGAAGTCGCCCTGGTGCAGGTCGCGGACCGTGCGCTCGCCGGGCGGGCGGACGCCGAGGCGGGCCATGGCGCCGGGCACGTGCTCCAGGTACCAGGAGAAGTCCTCGCCGCCGAGGCTCTGCTCGGTGGTCTCGACGGAGTCCGTACCGCGCCGGGCGACCATGGCGGCCTGGAGCAGTTCGGTGCTGGTGACCTCGTTGACGACCGGGGGCACGCCGCGGACGTAGGTGATCTCGGACTTGGCGCGGTACAGGTTGGCGATCTCGTCGATGGCGCCGACCACGAGGTCGGGCGCCTGCCGCCAGGCGTCGAGGTCGAGGCAGCGCACGGTCCCCGCGAGTTCGGCGTGCTGCGGGATGACGTTCGGGGCGTGGCCGGACTCGATCCGCCCCCAGGTCAGGGCGAGCCCGCTGCGGCTGTCCACGCGCCGGGCGACCAGCGAGGGCACGTCGGTGACCACGCGGGCGGCGGCGGTGACCAGGTCGGTGGTCAGGTGCGGGCGGGCGGTGTGTCCGCCGGGGCCGTTCAGGGCGATCTCCAGCCGGTCGCAGGCGGAGGTGATGGGCCCGACCCGCAGCCCGATCCGCCCGGCGTCCACCCGGGGATCGCAGTGCACGGCGAGGATGCGGCGCACCCCGTCGAGCGCGCCGCCCTCGATGGCGTCGGCGGCGCCGCCGGGCAGCACCTCCTCCGCCGGCTGGAAGACCAGCCGCACGGGCCGGGGCAGCAGGCCCTGTTCGTGCAGGGCGGCGAGCACCAGACCGGTGCCGAGAACCACGGTGGTGTGCACGTCGTGCCCGCAGGCGTGGGCGCGGTCGGGCACGCGGGAGTGGTACGGGCAGTCGCTCTTGGTGTCCGGGATGGGCAGCGCGTCGATGTCGGCCCGCAGGGCGAGCATGCGCGGCCCGCCGGCCCACCGTCCCGAGTCGGTGTTGGTGCCGATGTCGCAGACGAGCCCGGTTCCGACGGGAAGCACCCGCGGCTTCAGGCCGGCCCGCTCCAGCCGTTCCTTGATCGCGGCGGTGGTGCGGAACTCCTGGTTGCCCAGCTCGGGGTGCATGTGCAGGTCGCGGCGGAAGGCCACGAGCTCCGCGCGGAGCGCCTCCGGCAAGCTACCGGGGAGCAGCGCTTCCCCTGACGGATCGGCCTCGGTCTCTCGGGACATCAGTTGCTTCACCCTCTGAAGGGTAGGACGCCGGGGCGGTCAACTGTCCCACGATCAACAAAAGTTCAGCCCGTTAGGGGAAGAAAAGTTGGCCGCACGGCGCATGGCTCTCAACGGGGGTGGGTACACTCACCCGTCTTTGGCCTCGGCACCCGACTCCGTTTTCCTTGCTCCCCTCACGGATACCACGGTACGGCCGAGCCACGCCGGGGGCGTCCGCCGGACGAGCCCAGGACTCCCCCGGACGTGCCCGGGACCACCTACCCGGCGCCCACGACCGCCGACAGCCGGTGCACGTCCCGTGCCGAGCCCGTCACGCCGCTGAGGAAGCCCCGGGCGCGGGGGGAGGCGTGCTGGGTGAGCCAGGCGGGGTCGATGTCGCAGACGGAGACGCGGACCTCGGTGCCGGCCAGGGCCAGCGGGAGGGTGTGGACGACGGTGGACGGGAAGCTGAGGACGGTGCGGCCGATCGGGCCCCGCCGGGCGATCAGCTCCAGGGGCAGGTCGGGGCGGACGATCTCCAGGCCCGTCTCCACGGCCAGCCGGTGGAGCTTCTCGGCGCTCTCTCGGCGGTGGGCGAAGTAGCGGGCCGCGCCGTGGGTCCTCGCCAGGCCGCGTACGGCGTCCACGTAACGGTCGGCGTCCACGACGCCGGTCTCCACCAGGGACGTACCGACCATGTCGGCTCCCTTGGTGATACGGGGCGGGCCGAAACGGGAGCGGGTCCAGGCGAAGTCGTTCGCGGTGACGGTCACGCCGTCCGGGGTGTCCTCGATGGGCATGGAGGAGAAGACCGAGACCTGACGGTCCGGGGTCGGCGTCAGACGGTGCCGGGCGGATCTGGAGACGGGGGCGAAGAGCAGGTCGCGGGGGCCGGGGCGGCTGCCCTTGCGGTGCCAGCGCACCAGGCGTTCGCCGTGGGCCAGCTGGGTGACGAACTCCATCGTGGCCGTGCCGTCGTCGACGACGACCAGGTCGTGGGCGCGGGTGATGGTGAGGAGCAGTTGTACGTAGCGGGAGAAGGGGTCGCCCATGACGACCCGGTCCGCGTGGCGCAGGGCGGTCGTCAGTCCGCCCACCGTGCGGAAAGGGGCCGTGGCGCCGCCGCGCGCCTCCTCCCAGCGGATCTCGTGGCCCTCCTTGCGGGCCAGTTCCGCCATGCGGCGCAGCTGGCCGCGGGTCATCGGGTCCACGGGCGAGAGGACCACGAGGGTGAGCTCCGCGCCGGGTGCGCACGTGTGCGCCCACTCCAGCACGTTCAGCAGTTGTACCGGGCTCTCGACGAAGGCGAGAGTGTGGGGGCCGGCATTCCCGGCGCGGGGGCTCATCTGCGTACGACCGTCCCGTGGTGAGGGCGTGGTGGGGGTGTCAGACGGTGACGGGCTCGCCCGCGGCGGCGGCGATCTCCGCCTCGGCGACGACACCGGGGACGCGGCGCAGCTTCTTCATCGGGCCGAGCTCCGAGTCGTAGACCTTCTTGACGCCGTCGCCGAGGGAGGCCTCGATGGTGCGGATGTCGCGGACCAGGCGGGTCAGGCCCTGCGGCTCGACGGAGGCGGCCTGGTCGGAGCCCCACATGGCGCGGTCGAGGGTGATGTGGCGCTCGACGAAGGTGGCGCCGAGGGCGACGGCGGCCAGGGTGGTCTGCAGGCCCGTCTCGTGGCCGGAGTAGCCGATCGGGACGTTCGGGAACTCCTGCTGGAGGGTGTTGATGACGCGGAGGTTGAGCTCCTCGGCCTGCGCCGGGTACGTCGACGTGGCGTGGCACATGAGGATGTTGTCCGAGCCGAGGACCTCGACCGCGTGACGGATCTGCTTCGGGGTCGACATGCCGGTGGAGAGGATGACCGTGCGGCCGGTGGCGCGCAGGGCGCGCAGCAGCTCGTCGTCGGTCAGCGAGGCGGAGGCGACCTTGTGGGCGGGGACGTCGAACTTCTCCAGGAAGGCGACGGCCTCGGTGTCCCACGGGGAGGCGAACCAGGCGATGTTCTTGGACTTGCAGTAGTCGTCGATCTGGCGGTACTCGTCCTCGCCGAACTCCACGCGGTGGCGGTAGTCGATGTACGTCATCCGGCCCCAGGGGGTGTCGCGCTCGATGTCCCACTGGTCGCGCGGGGTGCAGATCTCGGGGGTGCGCTTCTGGAACTTGACCGCGTCGCAGCCGGCCTCGGCGGCGGCGTCGATCAGCTTGAACGCGTTCTCCAGCTCACCGTTGTGGTTGATGCCGATCTCGCCGGTGATGTAGACGGGGCGGCCGGGGCCGGCCTCGCGGGAACCGAAGGCGCGGATGCGGGAGTTGGTGCTCATGGCAGGGGGTTCCTTACTTGGGCTGGGTGATCGTGGGGGATTCGAGGGAGTCGGGTACGTCGGGGGAGTCGGGTACGTCGAGGGAGTCGGGTACGTCGAGCGAGGGGCCGAGGATCCAGCTCGCGATCTCCCGGATGGCGCCGTCACCGCCGGGGACGGTGGTGACCGCGCGGGCCGCGCCGCGTACGGCGTCGTGGGCGCTCGCGACCGCCACGGGCCAGCCGACGAGGGCGAAGCACGGGAGGTCGTTGACGTCGTTACCGACGTAGAGCACGCGTTCGGGCGCGATGCCCTGCTCCTCGCACCACTGCTTGAGTGCGAGGTCCTTGCGGTCGATGCCGTGCAGCACCGGGAGCTTGAGCTTCCGGGCGCGGGCGGCGACGACCGGGTTCACTTCCGTGGACAGGATCAGCATCGTCAGACCGCTGCGGCGCAGGGCGGCGATGCCGAGTCCGTCGCCACGGTGGACGGAGACGAACTCCCGTCCGTCGGAGTCGATCAGCACCCGGTCGTCGGTCTGGGTGCCGTCGAAGTCGAGGACGACCGCGTCGATGTCGGCCGCGGTCGGAAGCGCGCCGGGCCGGGCGGCGTCGAAGAAGGGCGCCAGGGCGCGGGCCCGGGCCAGGTCGTGCGGGTCGTCGATCTCCAGGACGCGGGCCGGGTCGGTGCGGACCAGTTCGGTGCGGCCGAAGAAGCGGTGCTGGTGCTTGCGGAAGCCGGGCGCGGCCATGGCGTAGGCGGCACCGGTCTCCAGGAGGTCCTGGGGCCGGTCCTGGCGGCGGGGGCGGTGGGACTTGTCGTGGTTGACGCCGTAGCCGCCCTCTTCCCCCTCGCCCTCGTCGGCGCCGTCCCGCCATACGAAGCCGTGGAACGGTGCCACGGTCACGGCGGTGTCGGCGCCGCCCTCGGCGACCGCGCCGGCCACCCCGTCGATGTCCTCGCGGACGATGAAGGGGCTGGTGCACTGCACGAGCAGCACCACGTCGACGGCCGCGCCGTGCAGGGTCTCGTGGGCGTCCATCGCGTGCAGTACGGCGGCCTCGGAGGTGGCCGTGTCCCCGGCGATGGCGGCGGGCCGCAGTACGACCTCGGCGCCGGCCTCGCGGGCCGCGGTGGCGATGGTCTGGTCGTCGGTGGAGACCACGACGTCCGTCACCAGCCGGGTGGCCCGGCACTCGCGCACCGCGCGGGCCACCAGGGGGACGCCGCCGACGGCGGCGAGGTTCTTCGCGGGCACTCCCTTGGAGCCGCCGCGCGCGGGGATCACCGCGAGCACCCGGCGCACCGAAGCGCCCTGGCCCGCTTGCGGGTTGGACATGGGTTTGGCTCCTTGCGCAGGGGACGCGGGGGTCTCGGGTATCGGTGCGCGGGACTCGGGGGCCGGGGCGCGGGTCCCGGGTGCCGGTGCGCGGGTCCCGGGTGCCGGGGCGCGGGTCCCGGGTGCCGATGCACGGGACTCGGGGGCCGGTGCGCGGGTCCCGAGTGCCGGGGCGCGGGTCCCGGGTGCCGATGCACGGGACTCGGGGGCCGATGCACGGGACTCGGGGGCCGATGCACGGGACTCGGGGGCCGATGCGCGGGTCTCGGATGCCGATGCGCTCACAGCTCCCCCATCCGCCGGATGACCGGAGCGACCCGCTGGACGCCGTGCCGGTAGGCGCCGCGGGCGGCTCGGCGTACGACCTGCCGGACCGGGCCTGGTGCCTTGTCCGCGGCCGGCGCGCCGGGCAGCGGTGTGCCGTCGGGGCCGAGGTGGTGGCGGGCGAGGATGCCGGGCAGGTAGCCGGGGGCGGTGACCGGTGTGTAGTACGGGGCGAGCGGGGGCAGGCCGCCGGGCCGGCCGAGCAGCTCCGTGATGCGCTTCCGGGCCGCGTCGAAGGCGGTCTCGTAACCGCCGTCCGCCGCCACGCCCTGCCGGGCGACCCACTCGGGGTCGGGTGCCGGGCGGTGGGCCTCGTCGAGCTGGTCCCAGGAGGCGAGGCAGCCGGAGCCGACGAAGTGGTGGTTGCCGAGCGCCTCACGCACGCCCAGGTCGGACAGTACGACCGTGGGGATGCGGCGGTGCAGGGATTCCAGGGCCGCCGTGGAGCTGATGGTGACCAGCAGGTCGGTGCGGTCGAGTACCTCGCCCATGTGCCCGTAGACCAGGCGGAAGTTGGGCGGCGGGTCGGCCCGCTGCACCAGCTTCTGGTAGGGCAGCTCCTCGATGTGCGTGGTGTGCTCGCCGGGCTTGGAGCGCAGCTTGAGCAGCACCTCGCGCTCGGGGTGCCGGCGGGCGTGCCGGATCAGCCGTTCGAGGAGGTACGTACGGTCCTTGCGATTGTCCGGCACGGAGGGCTGGGCCGCGAAGACGACCGTGTAGGGACGCTCCCGCCCGTCCGGCTCGCCCCCGTAGGCGGCTCCGCCCAGGAAGGGCAGCGCGACCTCGGTCACCGCGGCGGCGTCGGCGCCGACCCCCTCGTACACGTCCCGGAAACGGTCCGCGTCCTGCCGGGAGTTGGCGAGGACGAGGTCGGCGCCGTGGCGCAGGAGCAGGCCGTCGGCGAGCTTCTCGTAGACGACGCCGACGTAGCCGGTGACGACCACGGGCCGGTCGGCGCGGTCCTGCCAGACCCGCCCGAGGCCGTGCAGCATCGCCTGGACGCCGCCGCCGACCAGGGCGAGGACGAGGATGTCGTAGGACTCCTCGCCCGTCGCGTCGCCCATGGCGCGCAGGAACTCGACGGCGGTCACCTCGCGGAGCGAGTCCGCGGTGACGCCGACTTCCCGCAGCTGGCGGGCGGTGGGGGTGGCTCGGCCGCGCAGGAGGTAGCCGTCGAGGTGGATGTCCGCATCCTCGGAGGAGATGCGGGTCGCGGTGAGCGCGCCCCATTTCCACCGGGTGTCGGAGTCCGCCAGGACGGCGACTCGCAGGGCCTTCGTTGCACTTGCTGGCACGTCGTAGACGCTAGGAAGCCATTTCTAGGAACGGCCCAACCGGAATCCAACAAAGGGTGAACAGCACATCGCCGAATGGGGAATCGGGCCCGGAACGGGCCGGAATACCCTCGGATTCACTGCTTCGCCACACTTGGTTCACCCGAAGTAATTTCGTAGGTTGAAGTCCGGGCCGGACCGCCTTCTAGCGTGTAGGGGTGACCAAGCTCTCCGTCATCGTGCCGTTCTACAACGTGCAGCGATATGCGACAGACACCCTGAAGAGCCTGCGCGCGAACGCCGGCACGAACGTCGAGTTCATTCTCGTCGACGACTGTTCACAGGACGGGACGCCGGAGATCGTCGAGCGTGCGGCGCACGAGCTGCCGGGCGCTGTGTACGTTCGGCACGAGCGGAACGGAGGGCTGGCGACCGCCCGCAATACCGGCATCGACGCGGCGCGCGGCGAGTACCTGACGTTCCTGGACGGCGACGACTGGCTGGCCCCGGACTACTACCCGCGGCTCGTCGCCGCCATCGAGGAGCTGGGGTGCGACTTCGTGCGCACGGACCACGTGCAGTGCACCGGACGGGCACGCAGCATCCAGCGCGTACCAGTGGGCCGGCGCGGCGTCGTGCTGCGGCCCCGAGACGCGATCCTGCCGACCGACCGGAGCACCTCCGTGGACTATGCGTACGCGTGGGCGGGGGCCTATCACCGGAGGCTCGTGGACCGGGGACTGCTGCACTTCACCGACGGTCTGCGCACGGCCGAGGACCGGCCCTGGATCTGGCGGCTGCACCGGGAGGCGGAGTCCTTCGCGGTGGTGGGACTGCTGGGGGTCCACTACCGGCGCGGGATCGCCTCCTCACTCACTCAGATCGGAGATGTGCGGCAACTCGACTTCATCCGGGCGTTCGACCAGGTGATCGAGGAGACGGCGGCTGACCCGGACGCGGGGGACCTGCTGCCCAAGGCCGTGCGCACGTACTGCGCCGTCATGGCGCACCATCTCGGTTCCGCCTCAAGGTTCGAACCCGCCGTGGCCCGGAAACTGCGCTCCGTGACGGCTGCCGCCATGAGACGCCTGCCCCAGTCCGTCCTGACGGACGTGCTGGACTCGATGGACGCGCGGCGGGCGAACCGGTTGCGCAGACTGCGCCGACGGCCCGCGTCGCCGCGGACGGTGGCCACCTGATGCGCCGTACCACCCGGATCTTCTGCGCGTCGTCCCTGCGCGGCGCCGCGACGCTCGCCGCCGCCCTCGACGCCGGCCTGTTCACACCCACCAACCGGCGCTTGCTGCTGGTCGCGAACAGCGCGGTGAACCCGGAGACCACCCCTGCCGTCGACACGATGCCGGGGTTCTCGCGCATCGGCGAACGCTTCGACGAGGTGCTGTCCTGGAACGAGACCATCGCGCCCTTCCACCCCGGCGGCTGGAGCCCCCGGGCCGACGACGTCCCCCTGTGGGAGCGGTATGTGCGGCGCCTGTGGGGGCTTGCCGACGACGAGGTCCGGCTGGTCGTCGAGTCCGTGCAGGCGAATCCGTCCCTCGCGCTGTGCCAGTTGTTCACCGGCGCCCCCGTGGACGTGTATGCGGACGGCCTCATGAGCTACGGTCCCACGCCCGACAAGGTCCCTCCCTTGGTCGGCACCCGCATCGACCGGCTGCTGTACCCGGACCTGGTGCCGGGGCTCGTCCCCCTGCTGCTGACCGAGTACGGGGTTCCGCCACAGCCGGTGCCGGCCGAAGCGGTCGCGAAAATCCTCGGTGAACTCGCCGAGGACGACGGGGAGTCGCCGTCCCCGGCCGGGGAACAACCGGCCCTGCTATTCGGGCAGTGCCTGTCGGCGCTGGACGTCCTCACCGCGGCAGAGGAGACCGAGCTGCACGTGAGCATGGTGCGCGGGGCGGCCGAGCTGGGCCACCGGTACGTTGTGTTCAAACCGCACCCGGCGGCGCCCGCGCTCCGGTCGCCGGCCCTGGAGGAGGAGGCCTCGCGCCTCGGTGTGCGCCTCACCGTGCTGGACCCGGCCGTGCCGGACGAGACCGCCGTCCAGCGGTTGCGGCCTGCGCTCGCCGTGGGCTGCGTCTCCACCGGGCTACTGACTGCCGCGAGCCTGTACCGGGTGCCGGCGGCCCGGGCCGGCACCGGCACCGTCCTCGCCCGGCTGGACCCCTACGAGAACGAGCTCCGGGTCCCGCTGACCGTCGTGGACGCGCTGTTGCCCGACGTGGGGGACCGGTCCGCGGTGGCTGGCCCGGGCTTCCCCTCGGAGGAACGGGTGGCCGAGCTGGGCGCCCTGCTCCAGGCCGTGGCGTTCGCCATGCGGCCCAGGGTTTTGGCCAGCCTGCGAGCGGCGGCCGAGGAGTACCTCGCGCACCGCCTCGACGCGCACAGCTGGCGCTATTTCAAGCGCCGCCGGCTGACCGCGCTGGGCCTGCCGGGCGGCGTACCGGCGCGGCTCGCCTTCCTTCCGCGCAACGCGGTCGTCCGACGCGTCGCCCGCCGGGCCCAGGCGCTGGCGAGGCGCTGACCCGGCCGGTCGGGGCCGTGCCAGGCGTCGGCCCGTGCCGGGCGTCGGGCCCCGACCCCGGCATTCACCCGGACGCCATCTGCGCGACCGCCCCCGCGTCGCCACCGAATCCCCTGCCGTCTGCCGGGGATTCTTGGCGTCCCGTCCGTTGACTCCGGGAACACGATTCCCTCCGGTTGAGAAAGGCCTCAGATGAAAGCGGCCGACCAGGCCCTGGCTCCGAGGAGCCCCGAGCCGATACCCGCCCCGTCCATACGGATAGCGGACGAACCACCCGGCTCCCCACGCCGGCGACCGGGCGGTGACCGGCTGCGCTCGCTGGACGGGCTGCGACTGCTCGCCGCGCTGATGGTGTGCCTCTACCACCTCGCGGGCAAGAACGGCGAGGTCGCCGAGTCATGGAGTCAGTCCCCGGGGCAGATGTTCCCCACCCTGTCGCAGGCTGCCGTGTACGGCTGTCTGGGCGTGCAGTTCTTCTTCGTCATCAGCGGGTTCGTCATCTGCATGAGCAGCTGGGGCCGGAGCCTGGGTGACTTCTTCCGGTCCCGCGTGGCCCGCCTCTACCCCGCCTACTGGGCGGCGTTGCTGCTGGTGGGCGCCGCGTCGCTCGTCCTGCCGGTGGTCTTCGCGCCGCTGCGGTCGGACGAGTTCCTCATGAACTTCACCATGCTGCAGCAGCCCATGGGCGTGCCCCGCGTGCTCGGCGTGTGCTGGACACTCTGGGTCGAGATGCGGTTCTACGTACTTTTCGCCCTGTTCGTAATCTGGAAGGGCGTCACCTACCGCCGGGTGGTGATCTTCTGCATCCTGTGGTCACTGGCCGGGGTCCTCGCCCGGGTCGCCGACACACCGCTCAGCGACGAGCTGGTGATGCGCGACCACGCCCCGTTCTTCATCGGCGGGCTGGCGCTGTACCTGATCCATCGGTTCGGCAGCGACCTGCTGCTCTGGGGGATCGTGGGCATGTCCTTCCTGATGGGGCAGCGCTACTCCGTCACCGCGCTGTGGCACCCCGGTATGAGCGGCGACTTCCACCGCAATCCGTACGTCATCCAGGCGATCGTCTTCCTCACCTTCGCCGCCGTCGCGGTGGTGGCCCTGGGCTGGGCCCGCTGGGCGAACTGGCGGTGGCTGACGGTGGCGGGGGCGCTGACCTACCCGTTCTACCTGATCCACGAGCACCTGGGCTGGTTCGTCATCCGGGTGCTGCACCGGGGATTCGGGATGGGCCCGTACGCGACACTGGCCGTGTCCGTGGCCTGTCTGCTGGTTGTGGCGTGGCTGATGCATCGCTTTGTGGAGAAGCCGTTCGGTCCGAGGCTCAAGCGAGCGATGGCCCTGCAGGCGGCCCGGCTCGGGGCCCGCACCAGGACATGAGCGTGTCGCCGGGATGCTTCGGTGCGCGCGTGGGTCGTCGTCGCACCGAAGCATCCCGGCCCGTGACCGGCGCCGCGGTCAGGACTGCGCGGCGCGGACGCGGCGTACCACGCGGCGCACCGTGGGGTTGCGGCGCAGGGCCTGCGCCCGTACCGGGCTGCCCCCGGGCAGTCGCAGGCTGGTCAGCCGGCGCTTTTTGAAGTACTGCGGGTACTCGGTCAGGTGGGTGGTGAGCCAGGCGGCCGTCTCGTCGCGCAGCTCGTGGTACGTACGCGCTTGCATGCAGTAGCCCACGGCCCGCACCAGGGGCGCGAGCCGGTCCGCGAGTCCGGCCAGTTCGAGGGGTTCACCGACCTGCTCCCGCTCGGCGTCGGGCAGGGCCGCGTCGATGACCGTGAGGGGCACGCGGTTGCTGTTCTCGTACGGCGCGATGCGTTCGAGGAGCAGGTCGGTGCCGACTCTGGCCACGGGGATGCCGTAGAACGCGGCGGCGGTCATCAGGCCCGTAGAGAAGCAGCCGATGACCAGCTTCGGCCGCAGACGGGAGAACACGGTCTCGGCGAGGACGGGCTCGCTGAGGACGGACAGCCGCACACCGAGTGCGTCCGCGGCCGTCTCCAGGGACCGGTTGTACACGGCGGGCGCGCTGGGGTGGGGCTTGAACAGGACGGACCGGTGCCCGGCGCGGGCCGCGGCACGCAGCATCCGCAGGTGGAGGTGTTCCTCCTCGTCCTGCGTGATGAGGTCGATGGCCGACAGGTACTGGCCGAGGAGGACGGCCGTGGGCGGGTCGTCGGCGGGCAGGCGCTCGGCGAGGATGTCCGCTCCGTCCTCGCCCAGCTCGGCGAGGACGGCGGTGATCGCCTCGTTGGGGACGGCCTCGGGCTCGACGCCGTACTCGGACAGGAGCATGGGGCGCAGCCCCGGCACCAGATCGAGGTGGAGCACTCGCACGATGCGGCTGTTCAGGGGCAGGGGGATGCGGTTGCGGGTGGGCCCGTAGCTCATCAGGCCGTCGGCGTAGACGTGGACGGGGCTGTCGGCGAAGATGTCGGCGACCGCCCGCGAGGGGTTGGCCTGGATCGACTCGCAGGCGATCTCCACCGGCTCGTCCCCGAGGTCCCACGCGAGGCGGACCGCCTTCTCCCACAGCCGTGTGTCCTGGGCGCGCGGCGACCATCCGGCGGGATGGTGGGGACTGATGAACTCGTTCCACGAGCGCACCTCGTCGAATTCCGGGCGCAGCTTCTCGAACCCGGCCATCCGGTCCAGTGGTGTGCCGACCTCGGGTACCGGGGCGGTGTTGCTGACGACGAGGATGCGGCGGTGGGCGGCACGCGGCCCGAACTGACCGGCGCGCAGGGCCGCGGTGACGGTCGCGGCCGCGTACTGCGTGGCCGAGAAGAACAGCTGGATCACGCCGCCACTCCCTTCATACCGCCGCGTATGCGCCGCAGCGTGTGCACGCGTTCCTCGCCCATGCCGACAAGGGCTTCGCCGAGTTCCCGCTCGGTCATCCTGCCCAGGGCCTCGGCGGCCATCTCCCGCAGCCTGGCGTGGACACTCCGCTCGAACCTGTCCCGGGCGAGCAGTTGGTGGGCGATGACGACGCAGTAGTTGCGCAGCGCCTTCTTCCGCAGCTTGTCCTCCTCGGGGTCGCTCGTGAGTTCTTCGAGGACGAGGTCGAAAGAACGGAAGAAGTCGAGCTGGCGCACGTCGCCGATCTGGGTGAGGGAGGTCGTCACGCCCCGCCGGTAGAAGACGCCGTGCAGACTGGCGACGGCGTAGGACTCGGCCCTGCGGTGCAGCTCCCAGACCCAGGGCCGGTCCTCGGCGGTGCGCAGTCCGTCGTGGAAGCGCAGCATGCCCCGGTCCAGGAGGCGCCGGTGGTAGACGCCGGCCCAGGCGTACGGGTAGTCGACCATGGTGGTGTCGTCGACGGGGAGGATCGAGCCTCTCGGGTCGAGCACCGTGTTGCGGCGCCCTTCGGGTGCGCGGTGGATCTTGCGTTCGAGGCCGGTGACCTGCACGTGGTCGGTCCGCACGAAGTCGACGTCGAGCCGTTCGGCCGTCTCCACCAGCCGCGCCAGGTAGCCCGGCGCCAGCCAGTCGTCCCCGTCGAGGAAGGTGAGCCAGCGGCCCTCGGCCACGTCGATCCCGGTGTTGCGGGCGGTGGCCAGGCCGCCGTTGGTCTCGTGCCGGATCACCCTGCTGTGCTCCAGCGGCTCGGTCAGGGCCAGCAGTGCCTCATAGGTGTCGTCCTTCGTGGACCGGTCCTCCACGAAAATGAACTCGAAGTCGTCCCGGGCATTGTTGCGGAGACTGGTCACGGTTTCCGGGACATAGGCCTCGATGTTGAAGCAGGGGACGATCACGGAAAGTTTCGGGGGGCGTCGGGTCACGCGGGCACCTAGCTTCTCTCACGGGCGGAGCCCCCTGACTCTAGGAGCCGCCCGAAACCGGTGACCGAACACACCGGGGCCGTGAGGTGAACGCGAAATGACGTCACGGCGCCGCACCCGGCTGGCGCCCGGCGGCGATCCCGGAACGACGCCCGCAGTTCGCCAGGAATGCCCCCACTGTCCCACCCGGCCGCTCCGCGCTCGGCCGACTGTCTGCCCAGCCTGCGCCCCACTCGCCGCATGCACGTTCCTCGCACTCGCGTTCAACTCTGCATTAACAGCCCTACCATGCTGCGCAGTCCGGCTTTCTGGCGCCTGCTGCGCCCGGTGACCGCCGCCGAATGACGACATCCTGGAGATCGGCAAGCGGTACGGCATGTTCTCCGCAGGACTGCTGCGGACGATGGAGCGCGACGGCCGCAGTCCGAGCCTGACCATCGTCGACCGTTCCTATTCAGTGAGTAGGAGTGAGTCTTGGACCCATTCCCGGTCACTGCGGACATCCCGAACGGTGTTGGGTGTCCTGGTCGCCCGCGTTCGCTCCGTGTCCGGTGGCACGGATCGTGTCCGTGATCCGGGAATACGGGGGCGGGGTCCCTCACGCCCGGGGCTGTCCAGGCCGGCCTGGACGGTCCGATGCCCGTGCACATCGCTCTGGTGTGCACGGGGCGGTGCCGTCCGACGCCGGACCGGATAGCCCTGGGCGCGTCGCCCGATCGCGATGCTCGCCGCATCGTGACGGGTGGTCTTACGGGTGGTGCTGGTGAGTGGTTTCTGCCAGTGCTGGGCCCCCCACTTGCTGGTGTAGGCGGGGTCGACGGCGATGACCGTGATGCCGGTCTGGTCGGCCATGGAGGTCAGGCGGGCGCGGAGCCGTCCGGTGGGCATGCCGGAGATCAGCTGCCGGAACCGTTTCCTGCCGCCGTGCTTCTCCCGGGTCTTCTCCGCCGTGAAGTCCAGGTCCTCGACGGCGATCGCCTTCACGCCGCGGGACGTGGCCCAGTGCAGGAGCCGGGTCAGGGCGTGGCGGACCTGCGCGTCGCGATGGGCGGCGGAGCCGGTGAGGTCGTAGAAGAAGCGGCGCGGGTGCCCGGTGGGGTTGCCGTGGACGTCGAGGTGCCAGACGGCGAGGTGATCGGCGTTCATGTCGACCCCGATCACCCCCTGAGCCAGCGCCGCAGACAGAGGGGTCGTGCGGGTGACGGGCTTCTGCCAGGAGCCGGTCACATACCAGCGGCCACGGTCCACGTCATGGTGGATGCGGTAGGCGACGGCCCGGTTCACCGCGACACGGTCGGCCCATTCCTGCCCCCGGTGCGCGAACCGGACCCGGCCGGTCAGGACGTACCGGCCGTGCGGGGCGTTGGCCAGATGCTGAAGCGGGGCGGGGAGCCTGATGGACACCTCACCGTCCGGGCTGATGCGGATCGTCTCGTTCCCGAAGCGTTTCCCGGACTCCCCGTCCGCCTGCAGAAACGACCGTTCGGCTTCCCAGCGCTCACGCCACCGGGCCTCGGTGCACCGGGCGGCGGGCAGGTGGTGCCGGGTGCGGGCCAGCCGCTTGCCGCCCCGTACGACGTGCACGGTCCCGGACGCCCAGTCCGCGCGTGCCCGTGCCAGCCGGTCCTCCAGGACGTGCAGGCGCCGGGCCTTTGCGTGCCACTCCCGCCGACTGCGGTACCCACCCGGCGCGTGCTTCGACCCCTTCTCGCCGACCGGCATTGACAGGCGGTGACGCAGGGCCCGCACCCCCACTTCCAGCGACTGAAGGTGCGCGTGCGCACTGCGGCGGGCCAGCGCCCACTGATCGTGCGTGGCCTTGGTGATCGCGCCCGCCCACCGGGCCGACGACTGCGGCGTCAGCTCCCGCTTGCGCACCGCCCACGCCCCGGCATCGTGGTCCAGTCCGTCGCGGCAGCGCGCCTTCAGGTCGCGGGAAGCCAAGGCGCCCAAATGCGCGCCCACCCGCCGCAGCACCTCCACGTCCACGCCGGTGAGCCGCTTAAGCCGGGTACGGACCGCCACCCCCGACGGGCCCAGCGCGACGAACGGCGCCGCAACCTTCCGCAGACCACCCACCCCACACCCCCCGCACAGCCGCGACGACCCTCTCGCTCCACTCAACGACGACCACCCGCCACAGGTCACGCACTCGACAGGCGAACTCCCGTTCCCGCTGGCCACAGAGCCCCGGGGCCTCATCCTCGTACTCACTCATCCACGCCAGAGCACACTCATACGCAGTCAACGACCAGCAGTTCCCAACCCCTTCGCCGGCGTCCTGCTCCAGCCCGGCACCAGCCAGCCCCCGGACCCCACCGGGACTCCGGTCGACGAGCACGCCGTACGCACCAACCTCTCCCTGGCCGGTCCGGCGCGGGAGGCGGCACGGATCCGGCAGAGGTACTCCGAGGACCCCGGGACCCGGGCGGCCTCGTCGGACGGCGCCTACGGCGTGATCATTGTGGCGACTCGCAGTGGCCGAGCGTCAAGAACGCCCTGGACGACCACCTGAAGGGCGCGACCCGTTTCGCCTTTTTGGGCAAAAAGGCACATTCAGCATACCTGCGCGCGCCACCGGAATCTCCCCTTCTAGCGAAGAATAAATGAACAGGACTCAAAATAACAGTTCCGGGAGCTGCAATTCGAACGGTTCCATGGCTTCATATTGAGCGGACCGCAGACCCATCTCGAGGAAATGGAGTCACGCATGCGCGTACGACGGGCGTTCTCGGCCGCCGCGCTTTCCGCCACCATGGCCGCCACCTTCCTGGCCGGCTCCGGCGGGACCGCATCCGCCGCGGCATCGGACTGCAAGAGGGGCTGGGTGTGCCTCTGGGAATATCCCGGCTACGAGGGTGCGGCGTGGTCCGCGGCGAGCGGGTCGGGCTACTACACAGTGGGCTCGAAGGTGCGAAACAAGGTGTCGAGCATCTGGAACAACACCGATCATTACGTTGTCCTGTACTCGGAGTGCGAGGAATACGCCATCCTCGGCCCCGACGCCTACGTGTACGACTTTTCCACATGGCGCTGCGGCGGAACTACCTACAACACCTGGAACAACAAAATCGACGCCATCAACATTGAGCCCTGACGTCGGAGTTTCGTAACGGCCCGCCGACAGTGTCGGCGGGCCGTGGTCGGGGGCTCATCGTCCTGGGACGGGGGCCGACGACGTCCGGGGTTACGCGGTGCCGTATTCGGGAGGTGTACGCCCGGACACGTTGGGCGATTTGTGTGATGTTACGTCGATGAGATCGCGCGTGCCGCTTACACGGCGAGCGTCGAGAGTGCATCCTCCCCTCATGGCCACTGCGCAAGAGACGCACAAGTACCCCGGTGAGCTGAACGACGTCCCCGGCTGGTTCTGGCCGCTCGACCAGGTGCTGTTCTCCTGGTTCCTGGAGCGGCAGGAGCGGCGGGGCACCCCTGGCGACCTGCTCGAACTGGGCGCCTACCTGGGCAAGAGCGCGATCCTGCTGGGGCACCATCTGCGGGACGGCGAGTCGCTCACCGTCTGCGACCTGTTCGAGACCGAGCCGCCGGACGCGGCAAACCGGGCGGAGGCGGCGAAGTCGTACTCCTCGCTCACCCGGCAGGCCTTCGAGCGGAACTACCTCTCCTTCCACGACACCCTGCCGAAGATCGTCCAGGCCGTCAGCTCCACGATCACCGACGAGGTCGCGCCCGGCACCTGCCGCTTCGCCCACATCGACGCCTCGCACCTGTACGAGCACGTCCAGGGTGACATCGGCGCGGTCCGGGACCTGCTGCTGCCGGACGGCATCGTCGTCCTCGACGACTTCCGCAGCGAGCACACCCCCGGGGTGGCCGTCGCCGCCTGGGAGGCCGTGCTCAACCGCGGGCTGCGCCCCGTCTGCCTGAGCAGCCAGAAGCTGTACGGCACCTGGGGCGACCCCGAGCCGGTCCAGGAGGAGCTGCTCGCCGCCCTGCGCGGGCGCGACGACGTCGCCGTGACGGTGGAGCAGGCGGCCGGGCACCGGCTGGTCCGGGCCCGCGCCAAGGGCAAGCGGATGCGGCCGCCCTCGCTGCCGTCCTCGCGGCACCCGGCGCCCGCGGCGGCGCCGCGCCCGGATGCCGGGCCGGTGCCGGGGCAGCCCCACCTGGCGGGTCCGGCGGACCGCGCGGCGCGTACGGCGCGGCAGCCGACCCCGAGTGACCGCACCCGCCGTCTCGCCCTGGACCTGCTGCCGCCGGTCGTCACCCGTGCGGTGCGCCGGTACCGTGCGGCGCAGCGGGCGAAGGCGGGCGGCGCGGCTCAGTCGAGGCGGTAGGCCGCCCCGATCCCCGCGATCACCAGCGCCAGTCCCTCCTCGAAGTGCCGCTCGTAGTCCGTGAACATCTCCGTGCCCGCCGCGGCCGTCAGGGGGAAGTCGGCCATCAGGCGGGCGCGTTCGTCCGGGTCGTAGCCCTCCCGGCGCTCGCCGGGCAGGGGCTGCACGCCCTGTTGGTGCGCGGGGCGGCGCAGGGGGCGTACGGGGCGGGGGTGTTCCTGGTGCGGCCGGACGGGTATGTGGGGTGGGCCGGGGACACGCCGGACGGCCTCGGCGGGTACCTGGAACGGTTCGGGCTGCCCGGCTGACGGCCCGAACCGATTTCGTCAGTCTTCGCCGTCGAGGAGGCTGTCGACGGAGAGGTCCAGGCGGACGCCGACGGATTCAGGGATGGGGAAGCTTTCGCCACGCTTGTAGCGGACGGGCTCGGGGTACTTGCCGTCGGCCGGCTTGGTGTAGAGAAGGACCTCGTCGTGGTGGCGATCCACGACGATGTACACGGGAATGCCGGCGTGAGCGTAGACGTCGACCTTGCTGATCGTGTCCTGAGACCAGTTGGACGACGAGACCTCTACCACCATCCGGAAGACGTGCGGTGCGTAGCAGTTCTTGCTGACGCGCGCATCTCCGACGTCGGTTTCGACCACGGAGAGGTCCGGGATGGCGTAATCCGCTGGGCCGGTCGGCAGCCACAGACCGATACCGGGGCGGACCTTGAGGCCTGCCTCCTTCGCCCCGGCCCTCCGGATTTCGTAACCGACTTCGAACACCGTTCCCTGGTGCGACTCATCCGGCGGCGGCGTCACGATCAGGCTCCCTCGAAGGATCTCCACGCGGTGTCCGGGCAGCCAGTTGGAGACACGGTCGGCGGCCTCAGCGATCGTCATCTCGCGCTCTATCACAGCCACGGCAACCTCCATTCGGGAGCACTCTCCACGAGCCTAACCGGGAACGCGCCGTTTTCGCCCCCGATCACCCATTCGAGGTAACGGCCCAGCTCAGCAGGCGTCAGAAGGCATCCGAGGGCACATACGTCCCCCAGACCTCCCGCAGCGCGTTGCACACCTCGCCCACCGTCGCCCGCGCCCGCAGGGCGTCCTTCATCGGGTAGAGGACGTTGTCCTCGCCCTCGGCGGCCTTCTTCAGGGCGGCGAGGGCGGTGTCCACCGTCTGCTGGTCGCGCTCCGCGCGGAGCCGGGCGAGGCGCTCGGCCTGCTGCGCCTCGATGGCCGGGTCGACCCGGAGAGGCTCGTAGGGTTCCTCCGCGTCGAGCTGGAAGCGGTTGACGCCGACCACGACCCGCTCGCCGGAGTCGGTCTCCTGGGCGATGCGGTAGGCGCTGCGCTCGATCTCGCTCTTCTGGAAGCCGTGCTCGATGGCGTTGACCGCGCCGCCGAGGTCCTCGACCTTCCGCATCAGCTCCAGCGCCGCCGCCTCGACGTCGTCGGTCATCTTCTCGACGACGTAGGAGCCTGCGAAGGGGTCCACGGTCGCCGTCACGTCGGTCTCGTAGGCGAGGACCTGCTGCGTGCGCAGGGCGAGGCGCGCGGACTTGTCGGTCGGCAGCGCGATGGCCTCGTCGAAGGAGTTGGTGTGCAGCGACTGCGTGCCGCCGAGGACGGCGCCGAGGCCCTGTACGGCGACGCGGACGAGGTTGACCTCGGGCTGCTGGGCGGTCAGCTGCACCCCGGCGGTCTGGGTGTGGAAGCGCAGCATCAGCGACTTGGGGTTCTTGGCGCCGAACTCCTCGCTCATCACCCGCGCCCAGATCCGGCGGGCCGCGCGGAACTTGGCGACCTCCTCCAGGATCGTCGTACGGGCCACGAAGAAGAAGGAGAGGCGGGGCGCGAAGTCGTCGACGTCCATGCCGGCCGCGACCGCCGTGCGCACGTACTCGATGCCGTCCGCGAGGGTGAACGCGATCTCCTGCGCGGGCGAGGCACCCGCCTCGGCCATGTGGTAGCCGGAGATCGAGATGGTGTTCCACTTCGGGATCTCGGCCTTGCAGTACTTGAAGATGTCCGCGATCAGCCGCAGCGACGGCTTGGGCGGGAAGATGTACGTCCCGCGCGCGATGTACTCCTTCAGCACGTCGTTCTGGATCGTGCCGGTGAGCTGGTCGGCGCCGACGCCCTGCTCCTCGGCGACGAGTTGGTAGAGCAGGAGCAGCAGCGAGGCGGGGGCGTTGATGGTCATCGACGTCGAGACCTTGTCCAGCGGGATCCCGCCGAACAGCACCCGCATGTCGTCGATCGAGTCGATCGCCACGCCGACCTTGCCGACCTCACCGCTCGCGATCGGCGCGTCGGAGTCGTGGCCCATCTGGGTGGGCAGGTCGAAGGCGACCGACAGACCCATCGTGCCGTTGGCGATCAGCTGCTTGTAGCGGGCGTTGGACTCCGTCGCCGTGCCGAAACCGGCGTACTGGCGCATCGTCCACGGCCGGCCGGTGTACATGGACGGGTACACGCCCCGGGTGAAGGGGTACTTCCCGGGCTCGCCCAGCTTCTCGGCCGGGTCCCAGCCCTCCTGGGCGTCGGGCCCGTAGACCGGTTCGATGGGCAGTCCGGACTCAGACTCGCGCGCCATGGTGTGATGCCTCCCGCTGAGCATATGTTCGAACTGCTCGAACTACCCGTCAGATACTCGCCAGTACAGACCGACCCTTCGACGGACTGTATCGGCGCACGCGCCACCCGGTGCAGGGGCGCACCCTGGGACCTTGCTCACAACCTCGGTGCGGTCCCGGTCACAACGATGCCGCGCCGTTCGCGGCGCGTCATCCGCGGGGAACATCTCAGGAGACGTCCGTGTGGGGCGGTGAGACGGCGGGGGGCCGTGATGCGTATGACGAGCATGGGGAACATGGGGAGGGCGGTCGCCGTCGCCCTGGGGACCGCGCTGGCGGCGGGCGGCTGCACCGTGCAGGGCACGAGCGCCGACGGCGCGGGGCGCGCGCCGGTACACATAGACGTCACCGGCAACCAGCCGACGAAGGCGACGCCGGAGAAACCGACACAACCGAAGCAGCCGACACGCCCGAAGAAGCCGAAGAACACGCCGGCCGACGACCGGCCGTCGAGCGCGCCGGCCGCCCGTGCCGAACCCCCGGTGCTCTGGCGGCGGGGCGACACCGGCCGGGACGTCCGCGAGCTCCAGGCCCGGCTGCGCCAGGTCGAGTGGCTCGTCGACGGGCCGACCGGGTCGTACGACGACCTGACGGAGCGTGCGGTGAGCGGCTTCCAGGGCAAGCGCGGGCTGCCCAGGACGGGCCGGACCGACACCGTCACCTGGCAGCGGCTGCTGGGGATGACACGGGAACCGGGCAAGTGGGACCTGTACCTGATGGGCGGGCAGCCGGCCGCCGCGCCCGACCCGCGCTGCATGACCGGCCGGGTGCTGTGCGTCAGCAAGTCGAGCCGGACGCTGCGCTGGATGATCGACGGACGGACCGTGTCGACGATGCCGGTGCGCTTCGGCTCGCAGTACACGCCGACCCGGGAGGGCGTCTTCCAGGTCTACTGGAAGTCCCGCCACCACGTCTCGACGCTCTACGACTCGGCCATGCCGTACGCGATGTTCTTCAGCGGCGGCCAGGCCGTGCACTACTCGGACGACTTCGCCGTCCGCGGCTACGCGGGTGCCTCGCACGGCTGCGTCAACGTACGGGACGAGGCGGCGATCGCGGATCTGTACGCGCAGGTGAGCAACGGCGACAAGGTCGTCGTGTACCGGTGAGGCGGTGAGGCCCGCCGGTGGCGGTGAATGGGGCGCGGGGGGGGACGGGGGGAGAAGGCCCCCCCACGCCCAGAT
>NZ_JBHJRX010000047.1:60839-76652 GCF_042268605.1 Streptomyces sp. NPDC056296
GGGGGGGGAGGGGGGGGGGGGGGGGGGGGGGGTGGGGGGGGGGGGGGGGGGGGTGGGGGGGGGGGGGGGGGGGGGGGGGGGGGGGGGGGGCCCCCCCCCCCCCCCCCCGCCGAGGTGCACGAGCCGTAGGTACGGGGGGAACCCCGGCTCGGTGCGAAAGCCGATGACCAGTCGGCTCACTCATTACTGCGCCACGGCGGCCGAAAGTGTCACACCCCGGGTGAGGAAACTCCTGCCACCCCGGAAAAGTGCAGGTCAAGGGGGAGGTGACCGGCGGTGGCCGACGTGTGCGGCAGGTACGTCGGCCGCTGCTGCGGCAGGGGCTCGAAGGCCGAGGGGGCGTGCGGACCGTGGTGCTGCCCGGCGGGCGGGGCTATGTGGTGGCCGTCGTCGTCATCGTCCTTGCCGCCCTTGTCACCGCCGCCCTTCTTTCCGTCTTCACCGCCCTTGCCGTCCCGGCCCTCTTCGCCACCTTCGCCGTCTTTGTCGCCCTTGCCGGTCCTGTCGTTCCTGTCGTTCCTGTCGCCGGAGTCCTTCCTGGTCTCCCGGTCCCGGTTCCCCTCTGCCGACTCGTCGGAGTCCCTGCCACCGCCGCGGTCCTGGGCGGTGCCGTCGGTCCCGGCGAGGAGGTTCCTGCAGTACTTCCCGACCCGCGACGAACCCCCGGCCGCCTCCTTCAGGGCGCGCCGACGGGAGCCGTCGAGTCCCTTGCCGGCGCGTACGTCGCGGCAGGACGCGGCGAGGCCCGGCCGTCCGCCGCCGGATGCCCGGCCGTCGGCGTCGGCGTCGGCGTCGGCGTCGGTGTCGCCGTCCTCGGCCGTACCGCCGTCCTCGTCGACCCGCGCGCTGCCCCGGTCCGGCGCGCCGGGCGTGGGGCTGCCCGGCACCGACCCGCCCCGCACGCCGTCCAGCGGCGAGGGGGAGGCGAGCGGCCGGTCGGGGGACGCGGCGGCCGAGGCGGTGGCGGCGGGGTCCGGCCGGGTGTCGTCGAACGGCGTCGGCAGGGCTCCGGTTCCCGCGGCCACCGCCACTCCGCCGATCATGCCGACGGTCAGCGCGGCGGCCAGCCCGAGGCGCAGGGGGCGACGCCGGCGCAGGCGCCGGTCTCCGTCGCCGCGCGGGCCGATACGGACCAGTCCGGCATCGGAGGGCGGCGTCGGGGTGCCCTGTCCGAGGGCGGCCGACGTCTCCCCCGGCGGATCGGCCCGCTCGGCGCGCACCTTGCGGAAGGCGGCCAGCGCGGCCGCCTCGCCGGGGAGTTCCTCGCTGGTCGGCACGGGTGGGGCGGAGAGGGCGGCCAGGGCCCTGGCCAGTCGTTCGGCCCGTTCGCGGGCCGCGGGGTCGACAGCCTCCAGTGACTCTCCGCGCAGCAAGAGTTCCGCCGTTTCGCGGTCCAGCCACCTGTCCTGCTCGTCGGCCATCACATGTCCTTCTGCGTCCGCGCACGCGTATGCGTCACACTCGCGGACGTCACCGCGCGGCCGCGCGGTTCTCGCTGGGGCGGCAGGGCGTCGAGCCCGCCGCCCGATTCCGGATCGCCGCCGAGCAGTTCGGCCAGACGCTTCAGGCCGCGGTGCGCCGCCGTGCGGACGGCACCGGGCCGTTTGCCCAGCGTCTCGGCCGCGCTCTTGGCGTCCAGGCCCACCACCACGCGCAGGACGACGGCCTCGGCCTGGTCCTGGGGCAGCCGGGCGATGAGGGAGAGAGTGCTGTCGGTGGCCAGGGCATCCATGGCCTCGCTCGCGGTGTCGGACTCGGCGGGCTTGCCGGTCAGCTCCGTCTCGTCGCCGCCGATCGCGGGCCGGCGACCCCGCATGCGGATGTGGTCCAGGGCGCGGTTGCGGGCGATGCGGGCGGCCCAGCCGCGGAACCGGTCGGCGTCGCCGTCGAACCGTTCGAGGTCACGGGCGATCTGCAGCCAGGCCTCGGACGCCACGTCCTCGGCGTCCGGATCGCCGACCAGTGTCCGCACGTATCCGAGCAGCCGCGGATGCACGGCGCGGTACACAGTCCGGAACGCGGTCTCGTCCCCGCCCTGTGCCGCACGCACCGCGGCGGTCAGCTCCGCGTCGTCCCCCAGCACCGAACGCGCCTCTCTTTGCGCCTGAGCCGGTGCCGCTCTCGCGGACCGGGTACTCGCCGTCGTGGTTTCTCAATCGATGGTCGCGGTGGCCTACCGCTCACGTGATGCGGGAGGGAAGACCCCCGCTGGTCGGCGCGAATGGCACGTTACGTCTTGAAACCGCCGCTCGTCCATGTCCCCATCCCATTGCCGTACAAGCTGCAACTAAGCCGTGACGCAGCGAGGTGTGACAGAAAACGCAGTCCCGGCGCTGTAGGGAGTACGGGCCGCCGCGCGGCCCGTGCCGCGCGACGGCCGGGGCCTCTCCTGTGGGGGGTGGCGGCCCCGGCCGTTGCCTTGGCCGCCGCGATCGCCCCTGTTGCGAGGCTACTTGGCCTTGCCGTGAGCCCGGTCCGCGCGCTCCGCGTTCCCGTCCTCGCCGCCCTCGCCCCTCCCGCTGCCGCCACCGTTCGCGTTGCCGTCCGACCGTTCCCGCCGGGCCGGGTCGGCCGCCCCGCTCGGCTCGTTCCCGTCGATCGCGGCGCTCGGCCGGGCCTGTGGGGGGTGCCGCTCGGCGCAGTAGGCGGTGACGTTCTCCGCACCGCCCGCCGCCGCGACCAGCCGCTGCCAGGCCGTGGCGTCCAGCGCCTTGCCGCGGCCCTCCAGCCGTTCGTAGGCGCGGCAGTGGGCGTCGGTGTCCCGGGCGGTGGCCGGGCGGTCCGGCGGGGCGGACGCGCCGGCCGAAGCGCCGGGGGACGTGGTGGCGGGGGACGTGGTGGCGCGGCTCGGGGCGGGGACCGGACGGACCGCGGTGCCGTCCGTGGCGACGGACGGGCGCGTACGTTCCGGCCGGGCGGCGTCCGTGGCGGCACCGCCCCCGCCGATCGCCGCGTAGGCGACGCCGCCCAGGGTGAGGCTCGCCAGCAGCACGGAGAACGCGGTCTTCAGCGTGCGCCCCGCGCCTGTGCCCTCGCGGGGGCGCCAGTCGTCCCGTCGGCGGGTGCGCGCGGCCCGGCCCGGCTCCGTGTCCAGGGCGGCGCGGAACGCGGCCACGGCCCGCCGCTCGCCCTCCGTGTCGAGGCGCTCCGCCCGCAGTGCCGCGGCGAGCAGCCCCTCCATCCCGGGGGTGTCGTGGCGGGCGGGCCGGGGACCGGTGCGGTCGCCGTCGTCGCCTTCGCCGTGCCGTGCACCCATGTCCGCCTCCGTTCCCGCTCGGTCCGCCGGGGCGCCGCCGTCGGGGCCCGTCATGTCGACTCCCCCAGCGTCCTGGGCGCGTCTTCCGTCACACCGTCGACGCCCAGCTGCCGTGCCAGCCGCTTCAGACCCCGGTACGTCGCCGTGCGCACCGCGCCCGGCCGCTTGCCGAGGACACGCGCGGCGGATGGTCCGTCGAGGCCGACGACGACCCGCAGCAGCACGGCCTCGGCCTGGTCGCGCGGCAGTCCCGAGACCAGGGCCAGGGCCGCCTCGGTGGACAGCGCCTCCAGTGCCTGGTCGTGCGTGGAGTGCGGGCCGGGCAGGTCCAGGACGTCCTGTTCCAGCGCCGTCGGTCTGGGCCGTACCTTCTGGCGGCGCAGGTGGTCCAGTGCCCGGTGCCGGGCGATGGTCGCCGTCCAGCCCCGGAAGCCGGCCCCGTCGCCCTTGAAGCGCCGCAGGTCGCGCGCTATCTCCAGCCACGCGTCCGCCGCGACGTCCTCGGCGTCGTCCCCGACGAGTCCGCGCAGGTAGCCCAGCAGGCCGGGCTGCACCAGCCGGTAGGCGACCGCGAAGGCGGCCTCGTCACCTTCCTGGGCCCGCGCGACGGCCGCGCCCAGTTCCCCGTCGTACGCCTGTACGCGGCGGGCTTCCCCTCGCTGGCCCAAGAACCGTCCTCGTCCGTACCGAGTTCTCCGCGCGCTCGGCTGAGCCCGCCCCCACGGTCATCAGCGTCGGCGCGCACGGAAGTGTCACAGGGTGTGGTCCTGACGATGCTCACCGCACGGCGGGCCGCACGCGCCGGGGTCGCCCGTGCAGCGTCAGGTAGAAGGTGTGCAGCGACTCCTCGGGGCCGCCGCCCGCCAGGCGGTTGTGCACTCTGCCCAGCGGGTTCCAGACGCGCCCGTCCGGCATCCGTACGCCGACCGGCTGACCGAAGTACGCCCGCTGGTCCGGGTCGAAGTCCATCCACACCGCGCCCGCCCGGCGCACGAGCACCTCACCGACGTAGGCCCCCAGACCGAGCAGCGTGCCGCGCGCCCGCTCGTGGTCGGCGCCTCCCTTGCGCAGCCCGTCGACCAGGAAGTCGACGATGCGCAGGCTGGCCGGGGAGTAGTCCAGCGGCAGCCGGGGGCCGGCCGCGACACGGCCGACGAACGCCGCCGCGCAGGCCCGCATCTCGCGGGCACGCGGTATGCCGCCGCCCACCTCGCCCCGCTGCTCCACCCGGACCACCCACCCCTTCGCTCCGCGAGGGGAGGCCGGCACCCACGGCCCGGCTCCCCGCTGATCCAGCGGACCGGGCGCCCCGGGTGTCACAGGTACGCGGCCGCAGAACCGTTTCTGTACGGTTCCCGGCCGGCCCGTCACCCGTCCGTCGACGCGTCCCGGCACAGCAGCCGGAGCGAACCGTCGCCGGCGAAGCAGCGGCGGGCCTCGTCGATCGGGTCCCACAGCCGGCCGTCGGGTGTGCGGACCCAGTGGTCGCCGCCGGTGGCCCACCACTCGCCACCGGTCTGACGTGCGATCACCTCACCGGCATAGGCGCCGAGTCCGCGCAGCGCGTTCTCCACCGCGGCGTACGGTGCTCCCTCGCGCCGGATGCCGTCGATCACGCGATCGACGCGCCACAGACTCTGCGCCGAGTAGTCCAGTCGCAGCCGGGCGCCCTCGCGCATCGTGGCTACCGCGTCCGCCGCCCACCGCACCGGTTTCGCGGCGGCCGACGGCCGGTTCTCCTGCTGGGTCGTCAATCCGCTGGTCACAGTCGTCACAACCGCTAGAGCGCCGCCGGACGGAGTTTCGTCACAGGCGAACCCCGGCCGTTCCGCAACCGGCGCAGGACCGCCCCACCTCCACCACGTCCGCCGCACCGCCGCCGCGCGTTCCCCGCACGACGGTCACAGGCGGGCCCTGGGCCACGCCCTGTGGTCAGCCCCGTCCGCGCGCCCGGCGGGACACCACCGCGCGCAGCACCCGACGCCCCTCCGTGGAGACCTCAAGGGCCCGGCGCAGCCCGGCCGGACCGTGGCCGGCGAGCACTTCGAGGACGGTGACCTGGCGGCGCAGTTCGGCGGCGACGAGCGGTGACAGCCCCTCCGCGGGGTCCTGAGGGCGGTCCTGAGGGCGGTCCTCCCCGCGGACGTCGTCGGCCTCGGTGGCGGCGTCCGTCGCGGGGTCGAGGAGCCGGTGGATGCGGAGCGAGGCGACGGAGCAGGCGTCGGCCCACGCCCGTATCGCGGCGCCGGAGCACTCGGCCGGCGCCGCGGCCAGCATCCGGCGGGCCAGGAGCACGGCCTCGTCCTCGCCGTCGGCGTCGGGACCGGCGAGCTTGTCGCGCACCTGCGCCAGTGCCTGCCCCCAGTCGGGCCCGTCACCGGCGTCGTCCGCGAGGGTCGCCCACAGGGGTCTGAGGACCTCGTCGCCGCCGTCCAGCAGCGGAACGCAGCGGTCCAAACAAGCCAGTCCGCTCCCGGCGAGTCCGCGTGCGTCGGCCCGCGCGATCAGTTCCACCAGGCTCATCCGGTGCCTCCCTGTTCCTACCGCCTCGGCCCGCTCACCACCACGGAGCCCGCACTTCCCCTTACTGCGTGCGACGGGCCGGGAGTGTCACAGCGGCACCACGCCGAGCCGGTCGAGGAACCGAAAGAAGAGGTTTTCGGCCACCGGCCCGGCGTCGGCGAAGGTGACGGCGACGGCGTCGGCGTCGGCGTCGGCGTCGGCGTCGGGACCGGAGCCGCCATCGAGATCGGCTTCCGGGTCGGCGTCGAGACCGGACCCGACGTCGGGACCGGACCCGGGACCCGCGCCGGGGTCGGCCGACAGAACCTCCGCCAACTCCCCCGCGCTCGCGGTGCGCCCGGCCTCCGCGGCCCAGGCCACCGCACGCTCGGCGGCGTCGCGGGGCTCCAGGAAGTAGTCCTCCAGGGTGAGCCCCTCCTTCTCCGCGCCGAGGTACCCGGCCATCGCGGACCGCGCCAGGCACGTCGTCCACGCCCCGCTCTCGGGCGCCGCCGCCTCCACGACCACGCAGTCGCTGTCCATGACGTACCCGAACAACGCGGGCGCGCCGGTCTGCCCGGCCAGGTCGTTCATGTTCCCGACGTCCCCGTCGCCGCCAGGGAACTCCCACACCTGCCAGCCGTCCGGTGCGGACAGGCGCAGGGTCATGTCCGCGGCGCCGGGCAGCGCGTCCAGCTCGGCGAGCGGCCGCTCGGCGCGGCCCACGACGAAATACCCCCAGTAGCCCATGTCCCGGTCCCCCCGGCGTGTCGGTTCGGCTCGCCCAAAGACCACCACAGCCGTACGGGAGTTCGCAGCCGTATCGGACAATCCGCGCGGGGCCCGGGGGCGCGCGGGATCAGTCGAGCCGGTTCGCCAGCGCCCTGAAGTCGGCCCAGGACAGCTCGGGCTTGTCCGGGTCCCACAGCTTCTGGACCGTCGCCGCCAGCGGGAGCCGGATGCCGTCGGCGACCTGCGCCTGCGTCTGGGCGCTGGGGATGTCGCCCCAGACCGCGAAGCTGCCGCCGAGGATCTGGTCGTCGTACTTCGCGTCGACCGCCGTGGTGCCGCGCAGGACACGCGGGGTCCACTGCTCGTAGATGCGCTCGCCGGTCGGGTAGACGAAGGTCTGCGGCTCGCCGAGCACGTAGTAGAGGAACTCGTCGTTGTAGTTGAGGACGTCGCGGCCCTCGCTGAGGTACTCGGTTGGCTGGCGGGCGCCGATCTCCTTGCCGGTCCAGTAGGCGACCTTGATGTCCTTCAGGGGCTCGACGGACGTGTCCTTGAAGAAGCCGTCGTTCCAGGCGCGCGGCGTGCGGTCGTGGGCCATGACCGTCTTGGCGCGGTCGTTGAGCCAGCCGGTGGTGAGGTCGGCGACGGTGGCGCCGGAGCCGTAGGCCTCGCGGGCGGCGGCTGCCAGGTCCGGGTAGGACGCCTCGGGGTCGGACACCACGAGCGCCTGGTACTCGTCGGCGCCCAGGTGGAACTGCGACCCGGGGAAGAGGTCGGCGTACTCGTTCAGCAGATCGTCGACGATCTCGGCGGCCTCCGGCTCGGAGATGTCGATCGCGCCGCGCGTGGGCGTGCCCTGCGCGTTGCGCAGCTGGAGGTCGGGATGGGCGGCGAGCACGGCGCCCAGGTGTCCGGGCGAGTCGATCTCGGGGACGACGGTGATGTGCCGGGACGCGGCGAGGTCGATGATCTCCTTGACCTCGGCCTTGGTGAGGTGGTCGTCGGAGACGATCTCGGGGTGCGAGTCGGACTCGATGCGGAAGGCCTGGTCGTCGGAGAAGTGCAGGCCCAGCTCGTTGAACTTCAGGTCGCCCAGCTCGCGTATCCGGTCCTTGATCCAGTCGGCGTCGTAGTGCTTGCGCGCGATGTCGAGGCTGAAGCCGCGCCGCGGTTTGGCCGGCTCGTCCCGCACGACGCCCTCCGGCGCGGTGCCGCCGCCGTCCACCGCCTGCTTCAGGGTGCGGGTGCCGTAGTAGACGCCGGCCTCGGCCGGCCCGGTGACGGTGACGCGGCCGTCGCGCACGGTCATGGTGTACGACTCGGAGCCCGCGCCCTTGTCCGCCTTGACGTCGAGGAGCACGTCCCCGGCGCGCTCGTCGTCCTTCTCCCCCGCGTACGTCAGCCCCAGCTCGCCGGCTATCAGGCGCCCCTCGTCGGCGAGTCCGGCGTCGGCGACGACGACGCGGTGCGCCTTCTCCGGCTGCCAGCCGGGGCCGCGGGCCGCGGTGTGGTCGCGTACGGCGGGTATCGTGCGCGGCTCCTTCGACAGCGCGTAGGAGCGGCTGGGGCTGGGCGCGGCCGCCTCCGGGGAGGACCGCGCGGCCGAACCCGCGGGCCCGCCGTCGCCCTCACCGTCGGTGGCCCACAGGCCGACTCCCACGCCGAGCGCGGCGACCACCGCACCGGCGATCACGGCTCGCTGCCTCACCTGGTTCGCCGGCGTCCGGCGTCCGTGCTGGCTCACAGCGCCAACCTACGGCCGTGAGCTCCACCATGCGTCCACCACATGTTCTGAAACTCTCCCGTTCGGGTGAAATTCGGGCACTGGACGGACACGCGAAGCCGTCACTCGATAACGTGACGCCACATCTTTTGCACAATCCCCTGCCGACACACACGTGACTCCCACGAGGACCCACGCTGCCTGCGCACCGTCTCCCAGACCTCCCCGGCCGAGTGGCCATACCGGTACCGGCGCAAACCACCCGCGCCACACCGGTAACGGCCTCCTCCTTGGCGCGCTTCAACGCCGCGTCCACCGATGAGGCCATCCACACGCTCCTGACCTGCCTGAACAGCCACCACTGGGCCCACCGCCTCGCCTCCCACCGCCCCTACCCGGACCTGCCGTCCCTGCTGGCCGCGGCGGACGAGGCGGCGTACGACCTCTCCCCGGACGACCTGACGGAGGCCCTGGCGACAGAGGTACTGCCACCCCTCCCCGAGGACACGTACGCGGCGGCCCACACGGCCCTGAGCGCGGCGACCGCGGCCTACGAGCGCCGTTTCGGACACGCGTTCGTCATCTGCCTGGACGGCATGCCCGCGAACGAGGCCCTGGACCACGTACTGGCAGGCATCCGGTCACGATTGACAAACGATCCGGACGAGGAACGCCTGGTCGCCCTCGAGGAACTGCGCCTCCTGACAAGAGGCCGGCTGACCCGACTTCCAGGGGCGCGGGGAACTGCGCGACCAGCCACCGACCACCCGCGCCCGGCAAACCACCCAAACCCCCCACCCCAGTAGCCACCCCGCACGAACCCCACTGCTCCTTTGAGTGCAACTTTGATCACACAGGCAGGCCCCCCGTAAGCACCACAGGCAACCGTCGCTACGATGCTGGGGGCCGGTGGACCGTACCCGGCCGGGCCCGACCGACAAGGAAAGCCGGCGCGGCCCCAATCCCCGCTCCCGGAGGAAACTTCCGTGCCGGCTGGAACGCTGTACCGCGGCCGGGAAGGAATGTGGTCCTGGGTGGCTCACCGAGTCACCGGCGTCCTCATCTTCTTCTTCCTGTTCGTCCACGTGCTGGACACCGCTCTCGTCCGTGTGTCCCCCGAGGCCTACGACACCGTCGTGGCCACGTACAAGTCGCCGATCGTCGCGCTGCTGGAGTACGGCCTCGTCGCCGCCATCCTCTTCCACGCGCTCAACGGCCTGCGCGTCATCGCCGTCGACTTCTGGGTCAAGGGCGCCCGCTACCAGAAGCAGATGCTCTGGACCGTCGTCGGCCTGTGGGTCGTGCTGATGATCGGGGCGATCTACCCCGTCCTCGGCCACGCCGCTCGTGAAGTGTTCGGGAGCTGACGCAGATGTCCACCACTGAAACCACCGCCTCCGGCATCGGCCCCGTCGAGGGCGCCGGCGCCTCCGCCTACACAGTGGACAACCCGGCGCCGCTGATCGAGCCGCCCCGCAAGCGGACCAAGAAGTCCCCGAAGTCCACGCGCGGCAACTTCGAGATGGCCGCCTGGCTCTTCATGCGCCTGTCCGGCGTGGTGCTGGTCGTCCTCGTCATCGGGCACCTGCTCATCCAGCTGGTGCTGGACGGCGGCGTCTCGAAGATCGGCTTCGCCTTCGTGGCGGGCCGCTGGGCCTCGCCGTTCTGGCAGGTCTGGGACCTCCTGATGCTCTGGCTCGCGATGCTGCACGGCGCGAACGGCCTGCGCACGGTCATCAACGACTACGCGGAGCGCCCGAACACCCGGCTGTGGCTCAAGGGCCTGCTCTACACCGCCACGGTGTTCACCATCCTGCTGGGCACGCTGGTGATCTTCACCTTCGACCCGAACATCCGCTAGGCACGGGGCTGCGAAAATCATGAAGGTACACAAGTACGACACCGTCATCGTCGGCGCCGGTGGCGCCGGCATGCGCGCGGCCATCGAGTCGACGAAGCGCAGCCGCACCGCCGTGCTGACGAAGCTCTACCCCACCCGCTCCCACACGGGCGCCGCGCAGGGCGGCATGGCCGCCGCGCTGGCCAACGTGGAGGAGGACAACTGGGAGTGGCACACCTTCGACACGGTCAAGGGCGGTGACTACCTGGTCGACCAGGACGCCGCCGAGATCCTGGCGAAGGAGGCCATCGACTCGGTCCTCGACCTGGAGAAGATGGGCCTGCCGTTCAACCGGACGCCGAACGGCACCATCGACCAGCGCCGCTTCGGCGGGCACTCCCGCAACCACGGCGAGGCGCCGGTCCGCCGCTCCTGCTACGCGGCCGACCGCACCGGTCACATGATCCTCCAGACGCTGTACCAGAACTGCGTCAAGGAGGGCGTGGAGTTCTTCAACGAGTTCTACGTCCTGGACCAGCTGATCACCGAGGTCGACGGCGTCAAGAAGTCGGCCGGTGTGGTCGCCTACGAGCTGGCGACCGGCGAGATCCACGTCTTCCAGGCGAAGTCCGTGATCTACGCGTCCGGCGGCACCGGCAAGTTCTTCAAGGTGACGTCCAACGCGCACACGCTGACCGGTGACGGCCAGGCGGCCGTGTACCGGCGCGGGCTGCCGCTGGAGGACATGGAGTTCTTCCAGTTCCACCCGACCGGCATCTGGCGCATGGGCATCCTGCTGACGGAGGGCGCCCGCGGTGAGGGCGGCATCCTCCGCAACAAGGACGGCGAGCGCTTCATGGAGAAGTACGCGCCGGTCATGAAGGACCTCGCCTCCCGCGACGTCGTCTCCCGCTCCATCTACACGGAGATCCGCGAGGGCCGCGGCTGCGGTCCCGAGGGCGACCACGTCTACCTGGACCTCACCCACCTCCCGCCGGAGCAGCTGGACGCCAAGCTGCCCGACATCACGGAGTTCGCGCGGACCTACCTCGGCATCGAGCCCTACACGGACCCGATCCCGATCCAGCCCACCGCGCACTACGCCATGGGCGGCATCCCGACCAACGTCGAGGGTGAGGTCCTGCTGGACAACACCACCGTCGTTCCGGGCCTGTACGCGGCCGGCGAGGTCGCCTGCGTGTCCGTGCACGGCGCCAACCGCCTGGGCACCAACTCGCTGCTGGACATCAACGTCTTCGGCAAACGGGCCGGTATCGCGGCGGCGGAGTACGCGCAGAAGGCGAACTTCGTCGAGCTGCCGGAGAACCCGGAGTCCCTGGTCGTCGAGCAGATCGAGCGGCTGCGCTCCGCCACCGGCACCGAGCGGGTGGCGACGCTCCGCCGCGAGCTGCAGGAGACCATGGACGCCAACGTCATGGTGTTCCGCACCGAGCAGACGATCAAGACGGCCGTCGAGAAGCTCGCCGAGCTGCGCGCCCGCTACAAGAACGTGTCGATCCAGGACAAGGGCCGGCGGTTCAACACCGACCTGCTGGAGGCCGTCGAGCTGGGCAACCTGCTCGACCTGGCCGAGGTCATGGCGGTGTCCGCGCTCGCCCGCAAGGAGTCGCGCGGCGGTCACTACCGCGAGGACTTCCCCAACCGCGACGACGTCAACTTCATGCGCCACACCATGGCGTACCGCGAGGTGGGCGACGACGGCGCCGAGTCCATCCGGCTCGACTACAAGCCGGTCGTCCAGACCCGCTACCAGCCGATGGAGCGTAAGTACTGATGGCTACCCCTGTCATGGAGAAGAGCGACAAGGCCCCCGAGCCCGGCTTCGCCGACTCCCCTTACATCACGGTCACCTTCCGCGTCCGCCGGTTCAACCCGGAGGTCTCGGCCGAGGCTAGCTGGGAAGACTTCCAGCTGGAGATCGACCCGAAGGAGCGTGTCCTCGACGCGCTGCACAAGATCAAGTGGGACCTCGACGGAAGCCTCACCTTCCGCCGTTCCTGCGCGCACGGCATCTGCGGGTCGGACGCCATGCGGATCAACGGCAAGAACCGGCTCGCCTGCAAGACGCTGATCAAGGACATCAACCCCGAGAAGCCGATCACGGTCGAGGCCATCAAGGGCCTGACGGTCCTCAAGGACCTGGTCGTCGACATGGAGCCGTTCTTCCAGGCGTACCGGGACGTGATGCCCTTCCTGATCACGAAGGACACCAACGAGCCGACGCGCGAGCGCTTCCAGACCGCCGAGGACCGCGAGCGCTTCGACGACACGACGAAGTGCATCCTGTGCGCCGCCTGCACGTCCTCGTGCCCGGTGTTCTGGAACGACGGGCAGTACTTCGGCCCGGCGGCCATCGTCAACGCCCACCGCTTCATCTTCGACTCGCGTGACGAGGCCGGCGAGCAGCGGCTGGAGATCCTCAACGACCGCGACGGCGTCTGGCGCTGCCGCACGACCTTCAACTGCACGGACGCCTGCCCGCGCGGTATCGAGGTCACCAAGGCGATCGCGGAGGTGAAGCGGGCGCTCATCACGCGCCGCTTCTGACTCCGTCGGTGTACGCCGGTTCACGGCCGCGAGGGCCCCGTTTCCCCTGGAAGCGGGGCCTTCTGGCATATGCCACACGATGTAGCGAACCCATCGGCAACGGGACGCGCGGGTGTTCTCCGTCCTACGATGATGGCCTCGACACCAGCCCCTAGGAGGCACGCGATGTCCGCAGCATCCGTCGAGCTGCCCCACGGCGAACTACCGCTGATCGCGGAGGCGAACCACATCATGGACCGGCTCCCGGGCTACCGCGTCGAGATCATCGGAGGACAGCTCCTCGTGACCCCGCCACCGGACGGCCCGCACGCCGTAGTTCTGACCGACCTCATTCTGCCCTTCGCGGCCGCAGGCCTTCACGGCCCGGATTCGAAGGTGGTCCAGGGCATCGGCCTCTGGCTGCCCACCGACGCCGAGGACTACGCGGTTCCGGACCTGGCGATCGTGGACGCCGACGCCGACGACCACCTCATCGAGAACAACTGCTACGACCCGGTCTGCTTCCGTCTCGTCCTGGAGGTCACCTCCAGCAACTGGAAGAACGACCTGAAGACCAAGGTCACCGCCTACGCCGCCGCCATGGTCCCCGTCTACGTGATCGTCGACCGCAAGCACCAGCGCCTCCACGTCCTCACCGACCCCGACTGCGCCGACTACTCCACCCACCGCGTCCACTCCCCCGGTGAGACCGTCACCCTCCCCGACTCCCTCGGCGCCCAGGTCACGCTGGACGTCGCCGAGATCCTTGCCGCCGGACGGCCGAAGAGCGCGCCCGACGAGGGCTGACAATCAGCCGTTCCAGGCGATGACCGTCCTAGCCTGACGTCATGTCAGATCATGAGTCGTACGAACTGCTCGGGTTCGACAACGTGCTGCTGCCCGTCGGGGACCTCGGTGCGGCCGTCGACTTCTACGAGCGGGCCGGCTTCCCGGTCGCTTTCCGGCTCGACGAGGCCGGGATCGCCCTGCTCAAGGCCGGGGGCGAGACGCCAGGCATCCTCCTGCGGGCGGAGGAGGAGTTCGGGCAGCGCCCTCCGCTGTGGCCGTCCGCGCGGGTGTGGCTGGAGGTGGCGGACGCCCGCACGGCGGCCCGGGCGCTGCGCGACGCCGGAGTGGCGCCGCTGGACGAACCCTTCTCCGTCGCCACCGGCTGGACCGTCGAGTTCGCCGACCCGTGGGGCAACGTCATCGGGCTCACGGACTACTCCAAGCGTCCGGAGCTCGGCCGCCGGCCGTAGCCGGGTGACGCGGACCACTCACTCAACGAGTTGAACACGTTCAAAAGCAGGTCTACAGTCACTCCTGTCAGCGTTTTGAACGCGTTCAAGAAGGGGTGGGGCATGGACCGCACCGTCATCGCCTACGTCATCTACCTGGTCGTCAGCATCGGTCTGACCGTCTGGGTGGCCCGCACGCTCAGCCGCAACGGCCGGGTCTTCCTCGCCGACGTGCTGCACGGCAACGAGAAGCTCGCCGAAGCCGTCAACCACCTCCTGGTGGTCGGCTTCTACCTCGTCAACCTCGGCTTCGTCACCCTCTACCTCAGCGGTGACGACACCATCGCCGACACCCGCGGGATCTTCGAGGCCCTGTCGACCAAGCTGGGCGTCGTGCTGCTGGTGCTCGGCGTGATGCACCTGGGCAACGTGTACGTGCTCAACCGGATCCGGCGGCGCGGGATGATGGAGCGCGAGCAGGTTCCGCCGGTCCCGCCGCAGGGCTGGGTGGCACCGACGGCCGGGGCCTAGGCCGATGGCGTCCGCTCCCACGACGGCCGGCGCCCCCGTGCGCCGGCTCACCGTCCTCTACGACGCCGAGTGCTCCCTGTGCACCCACGTACGGCACTGGCTGCTGCGGCAGCCGCGGCTGGTGCCGTTGGAGTTGGTCCCGGCCGGGTCGGACGAGGCGCGCCGGCGGTTTCCCGGCCTCGACCACTCCGTCACCCTCGACGAGGTCACCGTCGTCGGTGACGCCGGGCAGGTCTTCCGGGGCGCCGCCGCCTGGATCGTCGTCCTGTGGGCGCTGCGCGAGCACCGCGCGCTCGCCCACCGGCTCAGCACGCCCACCGGGGCGTTGCTGGCCCGGGGAGCCGTCCTGGCCGCCGCCAAGTGGCGGGGCGGGCAGCGCCAATGGGGCGGCAACGGGTACCGCCGGGCCGACATTGACGGGGGCGGCGCGAAGCGCCTCGGTGAGGGGCGGTGGTCGGGTGACGGGTGGGTCTACGAACCGGGCCGCGGGTGGATCTACATCGGACCCGGCTGCGACGACGGCACCTGCGCCACTCGTTAGGCTCTCGTCCTGTGCCTGCGAAGAACGACGGCCCCGACGACGGAGCCCCCCTCAGCAAGTCCGAGCAGACCCGCGCGCTGATCCTGGAGACGGCCATGCGGCTGTTCCAGGAACGCGGTTACGACCGGACGACCATGCGGGCCATCGCCCAGGAGGCCGGGGTCTCCGTCGGCAACGCGTACTACTACTTCGCCGGCAAGGAGCACCTGATCCAGGGCTTCTACGACCGGATCGCCGCCGAGCACCAGGCGGCGGTCCGGGAGGTGCTGGCCCGGGAGACCGACCTGGAGGCACGGCTGGCGGGCGTGCTGAAGGTCTGGCTGGACATCGCGACCCCGTACCACGAGTTCGCGGTGCAGTTCTTCAAGAACGCGGCCGACCCGGACAGCCCGCTCAGCCCCTTCTCCCCGGAGTCGGAGCACGCGCGCGTGGAGGCCATCAGGGTCCACCGCTCGGTGCTGGCCGGCACGAAGACCAAGGTGCCCGCGGAACTGCGGGACATCCTGCCCGAATTGATGTGGCTCTCCCAGATGGGCCTCGTCCTGTACTGGATCTTCGACCGCACGGAGGGCCGCGAGCGGAGCTACCGCCTCGCCGAACGCGGCGCCCGGCTCACCGCGCGTGGTGTCGTCCTGGCCCGCTTCCGGGTGCTGCGCCCGCTGGTGCGCGAGGTGCACGAGCTGTTCAGGGACTTCCTGCCCGGGATGACCAAGGCACTCCCGGACCCGGCGAAGAAGGCGGCGCCCTCCGGGGACGCCTCTGGGGACGCCTCTGGGGACGCCCCGAAGGACGCCCCCGGGGAGGGCCGCTAGGGGCAATGCCGTTCGGTTAGTCGTCTGGCGGGCTTGGCGATGCGTTGATCTCGATGTGGACGGCGGTTCTGTGGGTTCGATGGTCGGTGTT